>UROJ01000219.1 GCA_900549335.1 uncultured Collinsella sp. | reverse complement strand
GCTCAGATCATCGCCCGCATCAACGGCTTCACCTACGTGAAGACCCAGTTCGACTACTTCACGGGCGAGCTCAAGGTCGTCGAGACCATCCCCTACTCCGATGGTCCCCGCGCCGCCGTCAACTGCTACGGCGCCGACGACGTCCGCGAGGGCGTTGCCATCATGTGGCACGAGAACGTCGACATCTCGATCACCGGTAACTCCACCAACCCCACGCGCTTCCAGCACCCCGTCGCTGGCACCTACAAGAAGGAGCGCCTCGAGGCTGGCAAGAAGTACTTCTCCGTCGCTTCTGGTGGCGGCACTGGCCGTACCCTGCACCCGGACAACATGGGCGCCGGCCCTGCCTCTTACGGCATGACCGACACCATGGGCCGCATGCACTCCGACGCCCAGTTCGCCGGTTCTTCCTCCGTGCCTGCGCACGTTGACATGATGGGTCTCATCGGCATGGGCAACAACCCCATGGTCGGTGCCACCGTCGCCTGCGCTGTCGCCGTCGAGGAGGCCCTCAAGGCCTAATCGCGCCCGCGCGATGCTCATATAGTTGAGCTTTGGAGCCGCTATCTTTCGAGGTAGCGGCTCTTTTTGTTTGTGCTGTCGCGGGGTAGCTAATGCCAATATATCAGTTGGGTCGAAATACGAGATGTGATGAGATGGAGCGTCAGAGCGTCCATGACGCCCACCTGCCATATTTGCCCTTTACCGATTTGCCGAGTCTTTGCGGCCCCATTGCCGATCACCCATGCGACAATGCGCCGGACGAGAAAGGAATCCGATGGAATCGACTGATGTACTGGTAATTGGATCTGGCATTGCGGGCCTTTGTGCCGCCATCGAAGCGGCACGCACGGGCGCAACCGTCGCTGTGGCAAGCGCCGGCAAGACTATGAGTGGATCGAGCTTCTTCCCCGGAACCTGGGGCCTAGGGCTTATCGGACCCGCTAACGAAGACGACGAACAAGACCTCATCGACACCATCCAGACCGTCGGCGGCGGTGTCGCCGACCCCGAGCTTGTCCAGACGTTTGTCCACGGCATTCCCCAGGCAATTGAATGGCTCGAGCAAGACCTGGGCGTTGAGCTCAAGCGTCCGCAAAACGCTGAGAGCGCTCAGCAAAAGCAGTTTATCCCCTGCTTTGACCACAAAACGCGCATGTGGCGCGGCCTCACCCGCAATCCCCTTGAGGACGCTCTGACAGCCCGGATCGAGTCGCTCGGCATTCGCCTGCTCCCCCGCCATGAGCTTATCGACCTTGTTGAGGACACGAACGGCAGAATCACCGGAACCGTGCTCTACAACCTCACCGAAGATCGAATCGTGCCCTTTGCTACCAAAGCCACGATCATCGCAGCCGGTGGCACGGGTGGCCTGTTCGAGCGAAGCCTCACTTCCGCCGACGTGCTCAGCTCATCCCAGGCCATCGCACTGGCGCACGGCGCATCGCTTACTAATATAGAGTTCATGCAGATGATGCCCGGCTTAATCGAGCCCAAGCGCAACCTGGTCTTCAACGAGAAAACCTGGCGCTATGTCAAGTTCGACCAGCCGGCAGATATTGCCGATGACAAGCTAGACGACCTGCTCGAGCAACGCTCTGGATATGGTCCCTTCACGTCACGCTTGGCCTCCCGGGCTATCGATCTCGTCATCGATCAGGCTGGTGCCGAAGGCCTGGCACTCCACTACGGCTTCCCCCGCGAGGATGTCCCAGAGTTTGTGCAGACCTTTGCCACCTGGCTGCAAGACGAGCACGGCATCGCGCCGACCGACGAGATGCGCGTGGCTATGTATGCCCACGCCGCCAACGGCGGTATCAAAATCGACAAGACCGCGCACACGGGCGTTGAGGGCCTCTACGCTTGCGGCGAGGCGACAGGCGGCATGCACGGCGCCGACCGCATTGGTGGCTTGTCAAGCGCCAACGGCATCGTATTCGGACGCATCGCGGGCGCATCGGCAGCCCTTGCAGCGCAGAAAGAGCCTGAGGCGGCCCTGAAGGCGGATATCACCCTCCCCCAGTACGGCATTGCCACAACAGACGCCGAACACCTGACACGCAGCCTTAAACACACGATGAGCACCTATTGCATGATCAACCGCACCGAGACGGGCCTATCCGAGGCACTACACGAGCTTGAGGGCTTGAAGACAGAGGCAACGACCTTGAGCACACAGAAAGCCCAGGACAGCGAAGTCGCAGCCCTCGCCCGCCTGCAATCGCAGATTCAACTAGCACAGGAAATGATCAAAGCCATGCGTAAGCGAACCGAAAGTCTCGGATCGCACTATCGAGCAGACTAAATCGATTCTCACTTTGAGTTTGATCACAACTTCTCAACATGCATCGAGCCTCGTGAGCATAATTCTCATAAGGAGAGCACGTTTATGGGGCTTTAGCCGTGTTCCCCTAAGGGAATCACGGTGCAGATTACTCAGCTCCGCGCCTTTTCGGGTTCGACCCCATGCGAGGTCAACAAAAAAGACGGCCAACTCTCGTTGACCGTCTAAACTTGCTTTGGTGGGCCGTCAGGGGGTCAGCCTGCTGCGCAGGCGGCCGCTGCGGCGCCAAGGCGCCTTGCGCGCTGCGCTGGCAAACGCTTACGCGTTTCCTCAGCTCCGCGCCCTTTCGAGTTCGACCCCATGCAAGGTCAACAAAAAAGCGACCAGCCGAAGCCAGTCGCTTTACAATGCCTTGGTGGGCCGTCAGGGGGTCGAACCCTGGACCTTGGGATTAAGAGTCCCCTGCTCTACCAACTGAGCTAACGACCCAAAGCTAAAGTCCGTTGTGGCGGACTTTAGAGGAGATATCGTATGGTGGGCCGTCAGGGGGTCGAACCCTGGACCTTGGGATTAAGAGTCCCCTGCTC
>UROJ01000218.1 GCA_900549335.1 uncultured Collinsella sp. | reverse complement strand
GAGTTCATGATCTCCTCACCCACCGTGTAGTGTGGAACGGCCGCGGTCTTGGGTCGCGGCTTAGAACTGTCGCTCGAATCGGACATGCCGGTTACATCCTCCAACGTAAAGAGTTCTCAACACTATATCAAAGCGTCTAGGTACGTGCGAAATTTGCACCATACGTGACCCTTTGTTTACCCATTCTTTGCCTGTTGACGCATCAACGGCGAACGTCCATAATGCGCTTGCATTAAATGTTGATGTATTAACATCTTATAGGAAAGCTTCTTATGTCTCAAAACGCACGTTCCCATCGAAAGCTCAAGATAGCCGGCGTCGTTGCGCTGGTGCTCGTTGTCGCGCTGCTAGGGTTTGCCGGCAACTTCTTGTTCGACTTTGCCCTGAACCCCCAAGCGCCGTACACCATGAAGATGATGCAAGATGGCAAAGACGACAAAAAAGGTGAGCAGCCGGATGCCGAGGAAACCGAGGCGCGGGCGTGGTTTAAAGAGAATCGCGAGAGCAGCAACCTCACCGCGGACGACGGGACCGAGCTTGCCGCCTGGTATTTTGCTGCGTCGGAGAGCACGCACGACTACGCCGTCTGCCTGCATGGATATACCAACGAGCCCATCGGTATGGCCCGATACGTCAAGCGATTCCACGACCGCGGCATGAACGTACTCGCACCCGCCGCCCGCGCCCACGAGCGCTCCAGCGGCGACTATATCGGCATGGGCTGGCCCGAGCGCCTCGACATCGTCGCATGGATCGAGCGAATCGTTCAGGCTGACCCCAAGGCGCGCATCCTGGTCTTTGGCGAATCCATGGGCGCGGCGACCGCCATGAACGTCGCGGGGGAATCTCTGCCCGCAAACGTGAAATGCATTATCGAGGACTGCGGTTATACGAGTGTTTGGGACGAGTTTTCTCTGCAGCTCAAGGACGTGTTCGGCCTGCCCAGCTTTCCCTTGCTCGATGTAGCAAACTTGGTGTGCAACGTGCGCGCGGGCTACGACTTTCATAAGGCGAGCAGCGTGGAACAGCTCAAGCGCGCGACGGTTCCCATGCTGTTTATCCACGGTGACCAAGACACCTTTGTGCCGTACAGCATGCTCGACCAAAACTACGACGCGTGCGCCAGCAAGGTCAAGCAAAAGCTCACCGTCCATGGCGCCACCCACGCCAAGAGCGCGCAGGTCGACCCCGAACTCTACTGGAACACGGTCGACGACTTCCTCGACGAGTATTTTTAGGCAAATAGTACGGTTTACTGGTCTATCTGACCCCCTAGCACTTCCGAAAAGCCGCCCGTGGGCACTGTGCTCACGGGCGGCTTTTGCTAACGCTGCGCTACAAAAGCGCTTGATTTGTCCAATAGCTAGACGCTACTTGACCTCGATGAGCTCGTACTCGCTCGTGCCCAAGCCGATCTTCTCGGCATGCGCGATGCACACGCGCCAGTCGGTGTCGGGATGCGTAATGCAGAAGGGGTCGTGCGCCTGCTCGCCCTCCAGATGCTCGTGGTTATGCTCCATCTTGGCCGCGCTATCGGTGAGCTCGGTGTTGGGCAGTGGCTCGGACGCCATGACGGCATCGGCGCAGGCCTGGTCGATGGCGACCGGGTCGAAGCTCGCGAACATGCCGATATCGTTGACGATAGGTGTGTCGTTTTCGGGATGGCAGTCGCAGTTGGGACTGATGTCCATGGCAAGCGAGATGTGGAAGCTCGGGCGGCCGTCGACAACGGCCTTTGTATACTCGGCGATCTTGCAGTTGAGCACGTCGGCCGCGGCGTCATAGCCGGGCTTGATGCAGTCCTGGTTGCATGCCGCAATGCAGCGTCCGCAGCCCACGCAGCGATCGTGGTCGATGGTGGCCACGTGCACCGTGCGGGTGTTGCCGTTGGCAAGCTCGCGCTCGCGGGTGCCGTCGAACGAGACAGCGTTGTGCGCGCAAATCTTTTCGCAGGCACGGCAGCCAACGCAGCGCTCGGTCGAGACGTTCGGCTTGCCGGCGGCATGCTGCTCCATCTTGCCGGCACGGCTGCCGCCTCCCATACCCAGGTTCTTCATGGCGCCGCCAAAGCCGGCCTGCTCATGGCCCTTAAAGTGGGTGAGGCTGATCACGATGTCGGCGTCCATGAGAGCCTGACCGATCTTGGCCTCGCGCACGTACTCGCCGCCCTCGACCGGGACGAGCGCCTCGTCGGTGCCCTTGAGGCCGTCGGCGATGATGATCTGGCAGCCCGTGGCATACGGGGTAAAACCGTTCTGGTAGGCGGTATCGATGTGCTCGAGCGCGTTTTTGCGGCTACCCACATAGAGCGTATTGCAGTCGGTGAGGAAGGGCTTGCCGCCCAGCTCCTTCACGACATCCGCGACGGCGCGGGCGTAGTTGGGGCGCAAAAAGCTCAGGTTGCCCAGCTCGCCAAAGTGAATCTTGATGGCGACGAACTTGTTCTCAAAGTCGATCTGCTCGATACCGGCGTGACGGATGAGGCGCTTGAGCTTGTCGAGCTGGCTCTCGCGAGCATGCGTGCGCAGGTTAGTGAAGTACACCTTAGCGGGTGCGGCGGGTGCGGCTGCGGTCATAGATATATCCCCTCGGTCTATATGGCGTTACAGACATAGAGGATGGTACCAGTTAAAGCAGAGTTAAAGTCAAGTACGGCACCTAGTCATTGGGGATGTTCTTAAATGAGTAGTCGCAGGGGACACTCTTTCGCCACCCGGCAGTTGGGGACAGTCCCCAAGTGCCGGCAGCTAGGGACAGTCCTTTCCAGCCGGCCGGCGAGCCGGCAAGTCAGCAAAGACTGTCCCCGATGACTAGTCGTTTAAGACTGTCCCCGATGACTACTCCTGCACCTTGAGAGCTTCGGCCAGGCCC
>UROJ01000217.1 GCA_900549335.1 uncultured Collinsella sp. | reverse complement strand
GCGTCAGATGTGTATAAGAGACAGCCCTCCTCTTTCACGTCACCTTGCTCGCTCTGGCGGGCTTTCGCTGACTTTTGCTCCACCTGCGGCGCTGCCATTGTTGGTGCAGGGGGTAGCTTGCTCGCTCTGGTGCCCGTTCGCTGGCTTTGGCTTTGCCTGTGACGTTTTCATTGTTGGTGCTGAGTGCCTTGTTTCCCGTCCCAAATGATCTACCCCGGGTCCCCGGTGGTTGCGGTGGGCGTGTTTGGTTGGTGCCTGTTGATGGTCTGGGTATCGGGGAGGGCGGGCTCCGTTATAATCGCCTAGAACATTAATTGGAAACGGGACGGGAGCCATACATGCGCCAGGGTTTCGACAACGCGAAGTATATCGAGCTGCAGGCTGCTCACATTAAGGAGCGCATCTCGCAGTTTGGTGGCAAGCTCTATTTGGAGTTTGGCGGTAAGCTGTTCGATGACTATCATGCGAGCCGCGTGCTGCCGGGTTTTGAACCGGACAGCAAGTTCCGCATGCTCAAGAGCATCGCCGACGATGTCGAGGTTATCATCGCGATCAACGCGAACCACATCGAGAAAAACAAGGCTCGTGGTGACCTTGGCATTACCTATGACGAGGATGTGCTGCGTCTGGTTGACCTGTTCCGCGGCAACGGCTTTGCCGTCGCGGCCGTGGTCATCACCCAGTACGCCGGCCAGCCCGCCGCCGATGTGTTCCGCAATCGCCTGAACGCGCTCGGCATTCCCGCCAAGCTGCACTATCCCATCGAGGGGTATCCGCACGATGTCGATCTGATCGTTTCTGACGAAGGCTACGGCAAGAACGAGTTTGTCGAGACCACGCGTCCACTCGTTGTCGTGACGGCACCCGGCCCCGGCTCGGGCAAGCTCGCCACTTGCCTCTCGCAGCTGTATCACGAGCATAAGCACGGTACCGCCGCCGGCTATGCCAAGTTCGAGACCTTCCCGGTCTGGAATCTTCCTCTGACGCATCCGGTCAATATTGCCTACGAGGCCGCCACGGCTGACCTCGACGACGCCAATATCATCGATTCGTTCCACCTTGAGGCCTACAACAAGACCACGGTCAACTACAACCGCGACGTCGAGGCCTTCCCGGTAGTCCGTGCCCTGATGGAAAAGATCCTGGGCAAGAGCCCCTACCAGAGCCCTACGGACATGGGCGTCAATATGGTCGGCTTTGCCATCACCGATGACGATGCCTGCCGCGACGCTTCCAAGATGGAGATCGTCCGCCGCTACTTTACCGCGGTCGAAAATGTGCGCCGTACCGGCGTGGGCGATGAGCAAGTCGACCGTCTCAAGATTATTATGAAGAAAGCCGGCATCGATAAGAACTACTCACCGGCGCGCTCGGCGGCCCTCACCAGGGAGCAGCTGACGGGTGGTCCCGTGGGTGCCATGGTCATGTCCGATGGCTCCGTGGTGACCGGTAAGACCTCCACGCGCCTGGGCGCCGCAAGTTCGCTCATTATGAACGCCCTCAAGCATGTCTCGGGCGTCGACCTTGAGCTCGAGGTCATTAGCGATGAGGCGATCGAGCCCATCAGCAAGCTCAAGACGCATTTCCTGGGAAGCAAAAACCCGCGCCTCCACACCGACGAGACGCTTATGGCGCTGTCGATCACCTCGGCCACGAGTGAGACGGCCGCTCGCGTCCTTTCGGGCCTGGAGCAGCTGCGCGGTTGCGATGCCTTCTTTAGCGTGATCATCTCGCCGACGGACGAGACGGTACTGCGCAAACTGGGTATCAACGTGTGCTGCGAGCCCAAGTTTGAGCGCCGCGGTTTCTTCCATCGCTAAGTTTGAAGCACCGCGGTAATTGCATTGCATTTTGGCCGTATCGGGTTAGCGCCCGGTACGGCTTTTTGATCAATAAAGCGCCTATTTCGGCGAAAAATAGCTGTTTACCTGCCTAGAAACAATTTGAGCGGTATACAATAACCGTAACTGTTTCATCCTTAGCGGGATGCCGCATGATGGATATTACCTGCCATCGTGAGGTGTGTCGGTCGCGCACGGCGCGTTAGATGCTCGTGCTCGGTTTGAGGAGGCTGCTATGGCGGGCAAGGGTCGTGCGAGTGTCAACGATATGAAGCGTGTCGAGGTGCTGGTGTTGATGGAGATCGACCAGCAAACCGAAGACAATGGCGGGCCGTATGGTTTCTCGCGCAAAACGCTTGCCGAGCGCGTGGGGGTTTCGCCGTATCGTGTCCGCGCCGCAATCGATCGCTTGGATTCCGAAGGCATGATTGATGTCGTCTCGCGTTATAGCGACGACGGCGGTCAGCTTGCAAATGGCATTTGCCTCACCGAACGTGGCGAGTGGTATCTTGAGGGCGTCCGTACCGGCATGCTCGTTCAAGAAATGCTTGAGGACGAGGTTGCTGATCGATAGCAGCATGTAACCCTTGCCACAGCGACGCCGCCTGGGAAACCGGGCGGCGTTTTGTTTCAAGATTGAGAAATGCAATCGCACGCGAGAAAAATTGCGAACGGTCCGCGGCGCGAGTATTACAATGAAGACCCGTAAGATGTGGATAAACAACTTCTACGGGAAGCGCAGGTAACTCAATATGACCAAGCATGTGTTCGTAACCGGTGGCGTGGTTTCGTCCTTGGGCAAGGGTATCACCGCGGCCTCGCTGGGCCGTCTGCTCAAGTCGCGTGGCTACAAAGTAACGATGCAGAAGGCCGATCCGTATCTGAACGTCGACCCCGGTACCATGAGCCCCTTCCAGCATGGTGAGGTCTTCGTTACCGAGGATGGTTACGAGTCCGACCTGGACCTGGGTCATTACGAGCGCTTTATTGATGAGAACCTGACCCGCGATTCCAACTTTACGACCGGCGCCATCTA
>UROJ01000216.1 GCA_900549335.1 uncultured Collinsella sp. | reverse complement strand
GCCTGCACCGCGTGAGACGGCACGCAGACTCAACTCAATTACACTGCCCTCACTCGCATAGCGCGTGGCGTTATCCAGCAGCAGCTCAACCACCTGCGCCACCGCTGCAGCATCGGCATGGGCCCGCACGCCACTCGCAATCGACGTCGACAGACGCTTGCCACGCGAAACCGCCACCGACTCAAACGGCGACGCCGCCTTGTCCACTGCCTCCGAAAGATCGATCGATATCATGGTAAAGCCCGCCGAACCCTCGTCCATGCGAGCCAAAAACACCAGACGCTCCGTGAGCGCCGTCAACCGTGCAACCTGTTCGTGAATGCTCTGCGTCCACTCGCTCTCGCCGCTCTCGATCTCTTGCACCTCATTGGCGGCATCAATCACGGCCAGCGGCGTCTTGATCTCGTGGCTTGCATCGGTAATAAAGCGCTTTTGCTTGCTGTAGCTCTCGACCATCGGCCGAATCACCGCGCCCGAGGCACCCGCCACAATTGCCAACACCGCCAGCCAGCCAATGCAACTAATCGCCACGCTCGCGCTCAAAAACGAATGAAAGCTTGCAAGCTCGCGCGAGCAGTCCACAAACACATAGGTGGTCTCGTCGCCCTGAACCGTAACCGTATAGCGGTAGTTACCAGAAAAGCCCGAGGTCCAACCCTTGGAATATAGTCCTGCAGCGATGCGTGCAGCACGCTTGGCACCCACCGCGGCAATGCGGGCCGTGTTGACATCGGTCACCTGCCCACCGGCAATCGACACCGTAAAGTAGCGCGTGTCGAAGGGAGACTCCGCCGTCATACCTTCGAAGTGCCCGGTGCGCATGACCACCCTGTCACCGGCAGCGGTCTTACCGGCGCCCACATCCTCGCCGAGATCGGTCTTGGGCTCATCCGTCCAATCGATGCCGTCCTTGCCCGCCAAGATATAGTCCAGACGAGCGTCGGCCATCTTGCAGACATGCGAGTAGTTGACGATATTGATGCCGGCGATGATAAGCGTAAGCACGGCGGTCACGGCACCCATGGCAACCAGGATGAACTTACGACGCAGGCGACGTCCCATTGCACTGGCAGCATCGGCGCGCCCCGGATTACCCGAGTCCGCGCCCATGCCGAGCTTTGCCGTCGTGCGCTTCCACCACGCACTCGCGCTCACGCCTATTCGCCCTCCTCAACAACCTCGAGCGAATAGCCCTGGTTGCGCGATGCACGGATGGCCACGTTGGCACCAAGCGCCGTCAGCTTTTTGCGCAGGTACGAGATATAGACCCACACCACGTTAGCGCCTTCGGGCGCGTCCTCACCCCAAACTTCGAGCATCAAACGCTCGGTGGGCATGCGCGTGCCGGCGTTGCGCATAAAGAGCTCCATAAGCTGAAACTCTCGATTGGCCAGGTGCTCCTCGCCCAAAGGGCCCACGAGTGTGCACGATGCCGTGTCGAGGCGCACGTTGCCCACGCTGAGCGTCGTGGCGTCAATTGCCGTCGCGGCACGCGTCATGGCGCGAATGCGTGCGAGCAGCTCCTTGGCGGCGAACGGCTTGGTCAGGTAGTCGTTGGCACCGGCATCCAGGCCCTCGACCTTATCGGACACCTCGCTTTTTGCCGTGAGCATGATGATGGGCAGTCGCTTACCGGCGGCGCGTGTGCGCTTGAGTACCTCGATACCGTCCATGCCGGGCATCATGATGTCCAGAATTGCGGCGTCATAGTCGTTGGCGAGCAGATACTCGAGCGCCGTCAGACCATCGAGCGCGGTATCGACCTCGTAGTCGCTATGTTGAAGAATCGCGGTAAGGGCGCGGGAGAGGCCGGGTTCGTCCTCGGCAAGCATCAGCTTCATAGTTGTTCCTTTGGCGCACGGCTATACAGGTTTCGATACTGCCGATGATAGCGCACCGTCAACCGCCTTAGCGCAGCCTTAGCCGCTCAACCTGCGCGTTTTTAAATACGCAGGATATGGCTTAGCCAAACTTAAGGCGCAGATGTCAAACGCTTGTCCGCACGCCGGAGACGATAGAACAGCAACTCACCCTTTCGCGGCACCTTTATCATGCAAAGAGCTCGGGCACTATTCCTCGTACGCGCCCTCAAGCCGAAGCAGCCACTCCTTGCGGTCAAGCCCGCCGGCATATCCGTTGAGCGAACCATCGGCGGCAACCACGCGATGGCACGGCACGATAATCGAAATGGGATTGCGTGCAACCGCAGTCCCCACGGCACGGGGAGACACAACGGGCGCCTCGTTTCCCGGTACACGATGTCGAGCCGCAACACGCTGGGCGATCTCGCCATACGTAGCGACCTCGCCACGCGGAATAGAAAGCAGCTCGTACCAAACTTCACGCTGAAACGCCGTGCCGATCATATGCAACGGCGGCGTAAACCGAGGTTCCTGCCCTGCAAAATAAGCATTCAGCCAAGCCCAGGAACGCTCAAGCACCGAAGACGCCGCACCATTTGCCGGACTCACCGACGACATGCCGCCAGCACCAGAAACTGCATCGGCGCCTTCAACATGTTCGGGATCTTCTTTGAGAAGCGTGGAGCCAAAATGCTCCTGCCCCTCAAACCAAAGTCCCGTCAGACCGCGGCCATCAGCGGCAAGCAAGATTTCGCCCAAAGGCGAAGCAAACGTCGTCGTGACCACCAGCGGCTCCTTTCAAAACTCCGCAACATAATACCGCGAATTGTGCAGACAACCCCAATCGACCCCAAAGTCACCCAAGGCAGCAGGCGCGCAGCGCCGCAGCTGCCGCACGACCCCAAAGTCCCCGCAGGCAGCAGGCGCAACGCGCCGCAGCTGCCGGCCGCGCCCCACAGTCCCCAAACTGTCTCTTATACACATCTCCGAGCCCACGAGACCGGAGCCTATCTCGT
>UROJ01000215.1 GCA_900549335.1 uncultured Collinsella sp. | reverse complement strand
GTCCGCTATAGCGTCTTGGATTAAGTTTTCCGAAGTGATGTACACCACTTCTGGGAGAAAACAAAGCACCATGCTAAGGCCAAACAAACACAGCGGATTTGAAGCGAACCACGGAAGAATCATGAAAAGACCGGCCTCGATTAGCATCGAGCCGAGCATGGTATTTCTTTTCCCGAAACGCGATGAGAAGAAATCTGCTGCAATGTAGGCCGTCGCATTTACTGCATAGGATGCACCGAAAAAGATTCCTATTATGGAGGCGGGAGCATCAAATGCGTCGAATACCAACTGATTCAAGTTGTAATAACTCCCATAGAATCCATCGAGCATGCTTGTGCCGATTAGAAGAAGCAACACCGCAAAAGCGGATTCTCCAATGCACCAGGTTTCGCGTCTGAAGATCTTGGCTACGTCAAACCTTCCCTTTTCAGAGCTTTCAGAACGGGTCGCTTCCGTCCTCTCAATGGGATACAGAAGGAAAAGCTGCAGGAGATAGAAAACGGAGACACATACGTAGAGGGCGCTCCAAGATACTTGGGCAATGAAAGATCCGAGCACAATTGCCATTCCCGTAGCGATTGATTGTGCGGCAAGCAGCCGAGCATTGATGGTGAGGAAGCGCTCTCCTTGACCGGCATTCCGGGCAATTTCATATAAAAGTGCTTGTTCGGATCCCGATTGAAGGGAGTAGGCGAGTGCCTCAACAAGGGAAAGCACGACAAGAAAGGGGCCTGAGAGCAACAGCATGCCAGCCGTATGGAAGAAAAGCAGCAGCACGCCCACTTGAATCGAAAACTTCTTTCCAAAGAAATCGCCTATCAGCCCTGTTGGCAGCTCGAGGACGACCGTTGCAATGTTAAACAGGGCTTGATAAAGCGCGATTTCCGTGACAGACATTCCTTTCTCCGCAAGGAAAAGTAGAAACACTCCCCGATTTAAAACAAATCCCGCGAGAACGAAAAAGGCGGAATAGATTTGCAGTTGCGTAGCGGCATTCTTATTCATTTGGCACTTCCAACAACATTTTTTGTCGGGCTGTTCGCTACTGACTCGAAACCCGAAGTGTTCACGGTTTCCGATGAAGAGTCACCTTACCTTTTGCGGTATGGGCGCTTCTCGTACTTATAGCCGTTGTGCTTGTTGCGGCTGGGACACTTACCCGTGGCGTTCTCGATATCCTGCATGATGGACCCCGCCAGAGCGTCAAAAAGCTCCTCCGGCGTCACCTCAAGCGTTTTGGTGAGCTGCATGATAGCTCCTTATTCGTTTGAACCGTTCGAGCTATTGTACCGTCCCAGACTCTCCCATGCGTTGCGGTGCTATTTGGACGATTGAGGGCTTTATTCCGGGGCGGCCGTGTGAGTTTGCCCAAAGTAGCTAAAAGAGCCCCGCCCCAAAAAGACTGCGGTGGAATCGATAGGGATTCCACCGCAGGTTGTTGAGGGTTAGAGGTTGTAGGTGACCACCTGGGGCTCGCAGGGGTTGGCGGGATCGGCCTGCTCCACGCGGACGAACTTGACCGTCACGGCCTCAAAGCCTGCCTTGTGCAACACATCGGCGTAGACGCGCGCCTGCAGGGCGTGCTTCCCCTGCAGCTGTTCCGGCGTCTCGTCCGGCGTGCCGCCCGTCTTGTAGTCGATGACCAGCGCGCGCGACGGATCGGCCGGGTTCGTCGCCAAAGCGTCGATGGCGCCCTCGGCATAAGCACCGTAGCGAGCGATGTCCTCGTCCTCGCAGCCCAGTGAAAAGAACGGCACCTCGGCGCGAACGCACGGCCACGCGAGCAAGTCGGCACGAACAGCCGACTTGAGCCAGCGGTCCAGGGCAACGTCGAAGCGCTCACGCTGCTCCGGCGTCAGGCACCACAGGCGCGCCAGCGCATCGGCACGCTCAGCGGGCAGCGCATCGGCACCCATCTCGATCAGCCACTGGCAGGCGACATGGAACGCCGAGCCCAGCGCCATGGGGTTGCCGGCGGGCTCAACGGCAGCCACGTCTGCATCCGTCATCTCCGAGCCATCCGACTCCGCATCATCGCCGGCCTCGTCCATGGGCACGTGTGCCTCGGCGGCACGATCTTCCGTCTCGGCATGGAGCGCCGCGGCGATTGACGAGTAGCTATACGAATCACGCATCGGATACGGACAGATGCCCATGCGCACGCCCACTGCCTGGGAATACACAAGCTCAAACGAATCGGGCTTGGGGTCGGCAGGACCGGGGACGGTTGAGCGCGCAGCATTATCGGCGGCATCGGCATCGCCACGAACAAGCCTGCCCTCGGCATCCAGCGAAGCGTTGGCCTCAAACGCCTGCTCGCCAAAGGTAAAGTCCGAAAGCGAAATGAGCTCGTAGTCGCCCGGCTGGGAGTTGTCGAACACCAGGCGGTCGGCATCGAGCTGCGGCATGTCCAGAGCGTCGGTCGGCAAAATACGGCGCAGCACGTCGTAGGTCAGATCGGTCTCGACATCGAAGGTCGGCGCCGTCACCTTGCCACGGCTCACGCCAGCATCCATCGCCAAGATCACCAGCTCGCGCGCACGCGTCATGGCAACGTAGAGCAAGCGGGCCCGCTCCTCGAGCGAAAGCCGCAGGTCGTCGTTGCGCAGGCGGGCAAATGCCTCGGCGGGAGAGCCCGTCGCACAGACGTCCTCCATGAGCTCCGGCGGCAGCCACAGCGACGTGCCCTTGCCCTTAAACGCATGCTCAAACTGCTTTTTGACGTCGTCGCCCTTCACAAAGGTACCGTCGGCGAGCTTAACGCCGTCGAAACGTGCCGGCAGTGCCACGACCTGTGCTCCGCCCTCGACGCGACCCATCTGTGCCGCACCCGAGGACTTACGCACGCCAAAGCACTCGGCGACCGCCACGACCGAATATTCCAGACCCT
>UROJ01000214.1 GCA_900549335.1 uncultured Collinsella sp. | reverse complement strand
GCCCACGGCGAGCAGCGAGGGCACAGGGACCTCGCCCACCGCAGCACGGTCGCTCAGCACCACAATGTTCACGCCGTCGCGGACCGCGGCCTCGACGTCCTCGGCAAGCTGTTTGAGCGCAGCCTGCAGCGCGCCCTCACCCGCATCACGGCGGTAGACGGCACGGAACCGGCGGGTCTTAAAGCCAACACGGTCGATGGCACAAATGCGGTCAAACTCCCCCTCGTTGAGCAGCGGGCGCTCCAGACGCACCAGCTGGCAGGCCGTGCGGGAATCCTCGAGCAGGTTGCCGTGGTTGCCCAGGTAGAGCGTGGTCGAAGTCACCATGTGCTCGCGCAGGGCATCGATCGGAGGATTCGTGACCTGAGCGAACAGCTGATAGAAGTAGTCAAAGAACGAGCGCGTCTTCTTGGACAGGCAGGCCAGCGGCGCATCGATACCCATCGAGGCGAGCGGGGCCTTGCCCTGCTGGGCCATGGGGCGCACGACCTCGTCAACATCATCCCAGTGATAGCCGAGCTTGGCCATGCGCACGGCGGCGGGCACCTCGGCGTCCTCGGCGGGCGCGGGCGCGGCGGGCTTGTCGAGCGCGTCGACGGTCAGCGTCTCCTCGGCAATCCAATCACGGTAGGGCTTTTCCTTGGCGTAGCGGGCGCGCAGCTCGTCGTTGTAGATCACGCGGCCGCGGGCAAAGTCGACCTCGAGCATCTGGCCCGGTCCCAGACAGCCGCTCGTCAGGATGTTCTCGGGGCGCACCTCGATGGTGCCAACCTCGCTCGCCAGCATAAAGCGGCCGTCGCGCGTCACGTAGTAGCGAGCGGGGCGCAGGCCGTTACGGTCGAGGGCGGCACCCAGGGTACGGCCGTCGGTAAAGGCGATGGCCGCCGGACCGTCCCACGGCTCCATGAGCATGGACTGGTAGGCGTCGTAGGCGCGGCGCTCCTCACTCAGGTTATCGTTGTGGTCCCACGGCTCGGGCAGCAGCATGGACGCGGCACGCGTGAGCGGACGACCGTTCATGACCAAGAATTCAAGCACGTTGTCCAAAATCGCGGAGTCGGAGCCCTCGCGGTTGATGATGGGCATCACGCGCTCAAGATCGTGCTGCAGCACGGGGCTGTACAGGTTGGGTTCGCGGGCGCGAATCCAGTTGACGTTGCCCTTGAGGGTGTTGATCTCGCCGTTGTGGATGATAAAACGGTTGGGGTGCGCGCGCTCCCAGCTGGGCGTGGTGTTGGTGGAGTAGCGCGAGTGGACGAGCGCCGCGGCCGTTTTGACGGCGGCGTCGTTGAGGTCGATGAAGAAGCGGCGCATCTGCGTGGCCACAAGCATGCCCTTGTACACGATGGTGCGCGAGCTCATGGAGCACACATAGAAGATCTTGTCGCGCAGGGCAAACTCGGCGTCGGCCTTCTTTTCGATGGTGCGGCGGCACACGTACAGGCGACGCTCGAAGGCATCGCCGGCGGGCGTGTCGTCGGGGCGGCCCAGGAAGGCCTGCAGGATAGTGGGCATGCAGGCACGCGCCGTCTCACCCAGGTCGTGCGGATCGACCGGCACCTCACGCCAAAAGAGCAGCGGCACGCCGGCCTCGGCGCAACCCTCCTCAAACACGCGGCGGGCATCCTCTACGCCCTTGTCATCCTGCGGAAAGAACAGCATGGCGACACCATAGTCGCCCTCTGCCGGCAGAATCTGGCCGCACTTTTGGGCCTCTTTACGGAAAAAGTGATGCGGAACCTGGAACAGGATACCGGCACCGTCGCCGGTATTCTTCTCGAGTCCCGTGCCGCCGCGGTGCTCCAAGTTAACCAGAATGGACAGCGCGTCATCCAGAATCTGGTGATGGCGCTCACCGTTGATATCGGCAAGCGCGCCGATGCCACATGCATCATGGTCGAATTCGGGGCGATAAAGGCCCTGCTGCTGAGCGGAATCTGCCTGCATCGCGATCCTCCCCTAGATATTAGACAGTCAGTTGAATAGGCATACTAGGAGCATCGCCGGCCCGTTGTGTTTCCCACCCGTTTCGAAACAATCGCGTAACGCACGCCGGCCATCAACGTCTTGCTATCAAACGTGTACGTCAGCCTCCAAACATGTCGAAATTTGACATCTTTGGAGGCTGACGTACACGTTTTAGTGCAGGGACAGCCGGCACATATGCATCCAACCCCTTTGAATTATTCTGGAAACGAGGGCCACGCAGACTTTTGCATGATGCGACTCGACACCGCAGATCTCAAGGGCGGCAACAAGGCGCCCAAGTTCGGCTTGTAAGCTCACCGCTTCAAACATCTCAATCTGTAACAGGAGGAACCGATTTTGGCGCCTAGATGTTACAGATTGAGATTTTCTGCGGGACGGTTTTGGCTTGTCTCGATCTGTAACACGAAGGGCCGGTTTTGGCGGCAAACTGTTACAGATCGAGACATTCCATAGAACCATTTCTTCCTGTCTCGATCTGTAACACCTAGGCCCAATTTCCATCCCTAGTTGTTACAGATCGAGACATTTCGGCAGCCCCCTTTCACCATCCCATTCAATACAACAATTTTGTTAGTCTTGGTTAACTTTTTGGCCTAAAACGGGTATCCTTTGCGGCGTCAAGTAAACGGCACGCAGGAGCGCACCATGCTCAACCATCTCAAACAACACTTTGGCTCCCGACGCACCGGTGGTCACGGAGGCCTAGACATTGCGCGGCATATCGGCCCCGGGCTGCTCGTGACCGTCGGCTTTATCGACCCGGGCAACTGGGCCTCCAATATGGCCGCGGGCTCGCAGTTTGGCTACGCGCTGCTGTGGATCGTCACGCTGTCCACGATTATGCTCATCGTGCTGCAGCACAACGCGGCGCACCTGGGTATCGCCACGGGCGCCTGCCTTGCCGAG
>UROJ01000213.1 GCA_900549335.1 uncultured Collinsella sp. | reverse complement strand
ATCTACATCTCCTCCTTCACCAGCGTGGCAAACGCGGCCAGCACCTCGTCGTTTTCCTGCGGGGTACCCACGGTAATACGTAGGCAGTCCGCGAGCCCCGGCGCATAGCTAAAGTCGCGCACCAAAATCGAATACTCGTCGCGCAGACGCTCGCGCACGTGCGTGGCATGCGGCGTGCGCACGAGCACAAAGTTCGCCGCGCTCGGCCACGCCTCCACGGGCAGACCCTCGGCAGCCATTGCGTGCAGGGCACACAGTTCGCGCTCGCGCTCGGATGCAACCTGTGCCACCACGGGCGCGTACGCATCGCGGGCACGCACGCAGGCAAGCGCGGCGGCCTGGCTCAGCACGTTAACCGAGTAGATCTGGCGAATCGCCGCAAACACATCGATGACCTCGGGTGCCGCGATCACATAGCCCAGACGCGTGCCGGCGGCG
The DNA here is from genome assembly GCA_900549335.1 of uncultured Collinsella sp. Taxonomy (GTDB): domain Bacteria; phylum Actinomycetota; class Coriobacteriia; order Coriobacteriales; family Coriobacteriaceae; genus Collinsella. Next base: position 2,466 of record UROJ01000213.1, on the reverse strand, counting down.
CCAAACGCCTTGGACAGCGTATGCAGAATCACCAGGTTGGGATGCTCGGCGATAAGCCCCTGTGCCGTGGTGGCCGCGCCAAACGAATCGTCCGCAAACTCAACGTAGGCCTCGTCGACCATGACCATGCCGGGGCACGCATCGCACAGGGCCGCGACAAAGTCGAGCGGCGCCACGTCACCCGTGGGATTGTTGGGCGAGGTCACGATCGCCAGATTGCACTCGGGCGCCGCCGCAAGCACGGCAGCCTGGTCGAGCTCAAAGGTCGCGGGATCGCGCCACACGTCGCGCACCTCGGTCTGGCACAGAGACGCAAAGAAGGCATACTCGCTAAAACACGGCGGACAGTTGAGCAGGGTCCGTCCCGCGCCGCCAAACGCCAGCAGGTAGTTGTAGAGCAGCTCGTCGCCGCCGTTGCCCACGCAGATATTCTCGCGAGCCACGCCATGCCAAGCGGCAAGCTCGTCGCGCAGGTCGTTGGACATGGGATCGGGGTAGCGGTTGAGCGGCGTAGCAGCCAAGGCCGCATCAACCGCCTTGCGCACGCCAGCGGGCACGGGATAGGTGTTCTCGTTGGCCGAAAGATTGATGCGCGTGGGCGTAAAGTTGGGATCGTAGGGCTCAATACCGGCCAGGTAAGGCTGGACGAGCTCCTTCATGCGGGGCGTCAGCTCGGCCATGTTAGGCCTCTTCGCCGGTCGCGCCAGCGCCATCCGCGCCTGCAGCCGCCAGGTCCACACCCTCGGCGACCGTCGCGGTCGTATCTCCCGGCCAGGCGACCTTGGTCAGGTCGGCCGCGGCGAGCGACTCGGCACTCACGGCATCCTCGCCCTGCTCCAGCACGCGGCGACGCAGCGCGGCGGAAAGCGCGTGTGCCCACAGGCCCTCGGCCTCGGCCAGGCGCTGTGTGGCGGGAGCGTCGGAGAGCAGGCCCTCGGGCGTATAGCAAATGACGCTCGAGCGCTTGACGAACTCTTCGACCGAAAGCGGGTTGGAGAACATGGCCGTACCGCCGGTCGGCAGCGTGTGGTTGGGACCGGCAACGTAATCGCCGAGCGGCTCGGAGCTCCAAGCGCCCACAAAGATGGCGCCGGCGTTGCGAATACCGCCGAGCAGACCCATCGCATCCTTGCAGTGCAGCTCCAGGTGCTCGGGTGCCACGGTGTTCACCGCCTCGACGGCAGCGGCCATGTCGGCGGCCACTACGATGGTGCCCTCGTTATCGAGCGAGGCGCGCGTGATCTCGGCACGCGGCGACTGCGCCACCAGGATGTCGATACCCGCCTCGACCTCACGCGCAAACTGCTCGTCGCAAGTCACCAGATAGCAGGCTGCCAGCGGATCGTGCTCGGCCTGGGCCATCAGGTCGGCCGCGACCACCATGGGCTTGGCCGTGGCATCGGCCAGTACGCAGACCTCGGAGGGGCCGGCGACCATGTCGATACCCACGTCGCCCGAGACAATCTGCTTGGCCGCGGCGACAAAAGCGTTGCCCGGGCCGGTGATCTTGTCGACGCGCGGAATGGTCTCGGTACCGTACGCCAGCGCGGCCACGGCCTGAGCGCCGCCCACCATATAGATCTCATCCACGCCACCGAGCTTTGCCGCGGCAAGCGTGTACGGGCTGATCAGGCCATCCTTTTGAGGCGGGGTCACCATGACCACGCGCCTGACGCCGGCAACCTTGGCGGGAATGGCATTCATGAGCACCGTGGAGGGATACTGTGCGCGACCGCCCGGCACGTAGATGCCGGCCGCCGCGAGCGGGGTCACCTTAACGCCGAGCATCGTGCCGTCCGCACGCGTGGTAAACCAGCTCTGCTCGACCTCGCGCTGGTGGAACTCGCGAATCTGGCGCGCAGCTTTCTCCAACGCGGCGACAAAGGCAGGATCGAGGCCTTCGAGCGCAGCATCGATCTGCTCCTGCGGCAGACGGAAGCTCTGCAGCTCGACACCGTCAAAACGCTGACAGTACTCGCGCACCGCGGCATCGCCGTTGGCACGCACGTTTGCCACGATATCGCGGGCGGCGTCGACGATGTTTTGCGGCAGCACGCCCTTACGGTTGAGCTGGTTGGTAACGAGGCGCTCACCGGGAGCAAGCTTGATGGTCTTCATATCGGTATCCCCTATCGGTCGAGGTTGTGTTCGAAAAACGAGAGGTCGGGCGGCGGCGCCAATCGGCCCGCAGCCCGTACGTTGGGGCGCCCGTGCGTGCTCGCGCTATTGTGCCGAGCCCGCGACGGGCTCAAAATGCTTGTCCTTAACGGCCGCTGCCAGGCGATCTGCCAGATTGCGTACGCGCGGATCCAGGCGCGCGGCGCCCGTGTTGACAAAGAAGCGGGCCGTGCAGTCCATGATGCGACCGGTGATGACCAAGTCGTTGTCGCGCAGCGTGGCACCCGTGGCGGTAATATCCACGATGCGATCGGCCATGCCGACGATGGGTCCCAACTCGATATTACC
>UROJ01000212.1 GCA_900549335.1 uncultured Collinsella sp. | reverse complement strand
GATCCTGGACGAGGCCATCCAGTGCTATCACGGCGATCTCGAGTATCGCGATATGCTCGGTTGCCTGTACGAGTTTGGCCAGGGCGAGATCGACGCCGAGGTCGCCGAGAAGCTCGCGCTGCGCCTTAAGTTCGACGCCGAGAACGGCAAGGGCAGCTATCTCAAGGCCCGTTCGAGCGAGATTTGCGAAATGCTTGTTAAACGTTTTGGCCTGGATCTCTCCAAAAAGAAGAAGCGTGCTAGTGTTAAAAAATCTGACGACGCCGAAGACGAGGAGTAACAGATTATGGCGCACGATGTAGTCCTGATTCCCGGTGACGGTATCGGTCCCGAGATTGCGCAGGCCATGCGCCGTGTGGTCGAGGCCACCGGTGTCCAGATCAATTGGAACGTCCAAGAGGCCGGTGCCGGCGTCATGGACGAGTTTGGCACGCCGCTGCCCCAGCACGTGCTCGATGCGGTCGCCGAGACCAAGGTTGCCATCAAGGGCCCCATCACCACGCCGGTCGGCACGGGTTTCCGCAGCGTTAACGTCGCCCTACGCAAGCATTTCGACCTGTACGCCTGCGTGCGCCCCTGCCTGTCGCAGCCGGGCGACGGTTCGCGCTTCCGCGACGTCGACCTGGTCATCGTGCGCGAGAACACCGAGGACCTCTACGCCGGCATCGAGTTCGATGAGGGCGCTGCCGAGGTCGAGGAGCTCTCGCAGCTCGTCGAGCGTTCGGGCCAAAAGACCTTCGCCGCGGATTCCGCGATCTCGATTAAGCCGATCTCTATCGCCAAGAGCCGCCGTATTGTGGAGTACGCCTTTGAGTACGCCCGTCGTTGCGGCCGCAAAAAGGTGACGGCCGTGCACAAGGCCAACATCATGAAGGCGACCGACGGTCTGTTCCTTCGCGTTGCGCGCGAGGTGGCCGCCAACTATCCCGATATCGAGTTCAACGACAAGATCGTCGACGCCACCTGCATGGGCCTGGTCCAGAACCCCAACGACTTCGATGTTCTGGTGCTGCCCAACCTGTACGGCGACATCGTGAGCGACCTGTGTGCCGGTCTGGTGGGTGGTCTGGGCATGGCCCCCGGCTCCAACATCGGTGCCGACTGCGCCATCTTCGAGGCAACGCACGGCTCAGCGCCCGATATCGCTGGCCAGAATATCGCCAACCCCACGGCCGAGATCCTCTCTGCTGCGATGATGCTCGATCACCTGGGCGAGAACGACGCTGCCAATCGCATTCGTGCCGCCGTCTCTGCTACGCTCGACGAGGGTGAGCGGGTTACCGGTGACGTGCGTCGTGCCCAGACCGGCTCCGTTGAGGGCGCTGTCGGTACGCAGGCCTTTGCCGATGCCGTTATTGCGCACCTGGCCTAAGGTATGCACGCTGCAAATGCCTAAATAGTACTTAAGTGTTTGCGTATAACCTAAGAATCAATACGCCCGGCGCTCTGCCGGGCGTATTCTATTAGCGATTATGTTTCCTAACAAGGAGTAACCGATATGGGTCTGATTCAAAAGAAGGACGAGAAGGACGAGATCGACGGCATCCAGATCATCGAGCGCGGCGAAGGCCCCGACGGTGATGAGGACGAGAAGATCGACCTGGTCGCCGGTACGTCTGCCGAGCACATTGCTGCCGGCACGACGGCCGAGGAGGAAGACGCCCGTCTGGAGGCTCAGATTGCCGCGGATGCCGCTGACGAGAATCTGATGCCCGAGGCCCAGGATGAGGACGAAGCTGACGCTGACGCGGATGACCGCATATCCAAGCACAAGAAGACGATGATCGCCGCCTTCGTGGTTGCCGTCGTTATCGCTGCCGTGGTCGGCTTCTTTATTGGCAATGGCGGCTTTGGCGGCAAGGGTGTCGGCTCGTCGACCCTGACCGAGGACCAGCTCGATTCGACCGTGGCAAGCTATAGCTACAACGGCAAGAAGAGCGACATCACCGCGCGCGAGGCCATCGAGAGCCAGTACAGCCTCGATACCGTCAAGGATAGCGATGGCAACTACACCGCTCCTTCTGCCGATGTCATCCTGTCCTACGTGCGCAACAAGATCCTGCTCGATGCAGCCGAGGACGAGGGCATTACCGTCTCCTCTAAGGAGATGAAGAAGTACGCCGAGGATTCCATCGGCACTTCGGACTACAAGACCATGGCCACGCAGTATGGCGTGTCCAAGGACCAGGCCAAGCAGATCGTCCGCCAGTCCGCGACGCTGCAGAAGCTCTACAAGAAGAAGGTGGGCGATAGCTCCGCAAGCATGCCAACCGCCCCGACCGAGCCTTCTGACGGCAACGAGGAGACCGCGAGCAAGGATTACGCCGACTACATCATCAACCTTGCCGGCGACGAGTGGGATAGCGAGAAGGGCACCTGGAAGGACGCCGATGGCACCTACGCTAAGGCGTTCGCCGACGATGCCTTTACGGCCGATAGCGCGACCTATAAGCAGGCCATGACTGCCTATTACACCGCCTACCAGCAGTACTCTTCGCAGGCTTCGAGCGCCAGCTCCAAGTGGACCGAGTATGCTAACGGTCTCTACGCCAAGGCCAACATCAGCATCTACGGCCTGTTTGCGTAAAGAGCGCCTGAGCTTTCGAGTACGAAGCCGATATATCTGATTGAGCCCGCTAGAACGAACACCGTTCTAGCGGGCTTTTTGCGTTGTAGGAAAGGGTGGGGAGGAGAGTAGTAGGGGAGAGGTTATATACAAATTCTTGGGGACTTTATTCATATAAAGTGAAAACGATTTCGGCCAAACTGGTAGTAACAATGTGGTACCACTGTTCATCTGGTAGTAACCAATCTTGAGACGAAATCGAATGGAAATTGCTAAGAATTAGTTTGGTAATGAAACAAACGCAACATATCTACCTGTGGAAATTACCGTTTACGGGTCAAAAATAACCGTTTGGCAACGAT
>UROJ01000211.1 GCA_900549335.1 uncultured Collinsella sp. | reverse complement strand
TGCCGAGACCGCCGAGGCACCCGAGGCTGTCGCCGCCACGACCACTGATAAGGAGTAGTTGACTGTGGCAGATTTCGAAGCTACTGATTTTGACTCGGTAAAGATCTCCCTTGCCTCCGCCGACCAGATCCGTTCCTGGTCGCACGGTGAGGTCAAGAAGCCGGAGACCATCAATTACCGTACCCTCAAGCCCGAGAAGGACGGCCTGTTCTGCGAGAAGATCTTCGGTCCCGCCAAGGACTGGGAGTGCTCCTGCGGCAAGTACAAGGGCATCCGCTTTAAGGGCATCGTCTGCGAGCGCTGCGGCGTCGAGGTCACCTCGGCCAAGGTGCGTCGCGACCGCATGGGCCACATCGAGCTCGCCGCTCCCGTGTCCCACATCTGGTACTTCAAGAGCCCCACGAGCTTCCCGATGAGCCGTATGCTCGACATCAAGTCCAAGGACCTCGAGAAGGTTCTGTACTTCGCCAGCTACATCATCACCGAGGTTGACTATGAGGCCCGCGAGGCCGACGCCGACGACCTGCGCGAGGAGCTCGCCGCCGATCTGGAAGAGATCGATGCCGAGTGCGCCCGCCAGATCGAGTCCCTCAAGGAGCAGGGCGACCCCGAGAACTTTGACGAGTTCTCTGACGAGGAGCCGCTGACCCCCGAGGAGATCGCCTCTGGCATCGTCGACATCGAGGAAGAGTGCAAGGACGAGAAGCAGCTCCGCACTGACGCCTTCAACGCCTTCATGAAGCTCACCGAGCGCGACCTCATTTCCGATGAGCCACTGTTCCGCGAGATGACCCGCTACTACTCCATGTACTTCAAGGGTGGCATGGGTGCCGAGGCCGTCCGCGACCTGCTCGCTGCCATCGACCTCCCCTCCGAGGCCGAGAAGCTCAAGGCCATCATCGCCGACGAGGATTCCCAGAAGCAGAAGCGCGAGAAGGCCGTCAAGCGCCTCGAGGTCGTTGACGCCTTCCTGAAGGGTGGCAACAGCCCCGCGAACATGATCCTGGACGTCATCCCGGTCATTCCGCCCGATCTGCGCCCGATGGTCCAGCTCGACGGCGGTCGCTTCGCCGCGTCCGACCTCAACGACCTGTACCGTCGCGTGATCAACCGTAACAACCGACTCAAGCGCCTGCTCGACCTGGACGCCCCTGCGATCATCGTGAACAACGAGAAGCGCATGCTCCAGGAGTCCGTGGACGCCCTGTTCGACAACGGCCGTCGTGGTCGCCCGGTCTCTGGCCGTGGCGGTCGCCCGCTCAAGTCGCTCGCCGAGGCTCTCAAGGGCAAGCAGGGTCGTTTCCGTCAGAACCTGCTGGGTAAGCGTGTCGACTACTCCGGCCGTTCGGTTATCGTTACCGACCCCAAGCTGCTGCTGCACCAGTGCGGTCTGCCCAAGACCATGGCGCTGGAGCTCTTCAAGCCCTTCGTCATGAAGCGCCTGGTCGAGCTTGGCAAGGTCGAGAACATCAAGGGCGCCAAGCGCGCTATCGACCGTGGTGCCACCTTTGTGTGGGACATCCTCGAAGAGGTCATCGACGGCCGCGTCGTGCTGCTCAACCGTGCACCGACCCTGCACCGTCTGTCCATCCAGGCCTTTGAGCCGGTGCTGGTCGAGGGCAAGGCTATCCACCTGCACCCGCTGGTCTGCTCGCCCTTCAACGCCGACTTCGACGGCGACCAGATGTCTGTCCACGTGCCGCTGTCCAGCCAGGCTCAGGCCGAGGCCCGCGTGCTCATGCTCTCTGCGAACAACCTGCGCTCGCCGGCATCCGGCAAGCCGGTCAACATCCCCTCGCAGGACATGATCATCGGTGTGTACTACCTCACCCAGGTCCGCGACGGCCTGCCCGGTGAGAACCACGTGTTCTCGAGCTTCGACGACGCGCTGCACGCCTATGACTGCCGCTCCGAGGTCGACATGCAGGCCAAGATCCAGGTCCGCGTGTCTGCCGAGAACGCCAACGTCATCAACGAGGACGGCACCCGTATCTTCCGTGTCAAGAACGGCAAGAACGAGTTTGTCGACTACGACGTCACCGGCAATAAGACCGCGCGCTTCGAGACCTCTATCGGCCGCATCATCTTCAACCGCCAGTGCCTGCCCGAAGACTATGAGTTCATGAACTACAAGATGGTCAAGGGCGACGTGGCCAAGCTGGTTGCGGACTGCTGCGATCGTTACCCCGAGGCCAAGGTCGGCCCGATCCTCGACGCCATCAAGTACTCTGGCTTCCACTACGCTACCCGCGCCGGCCTCACCATCTCGGTGTGGGACGCTCTCATCCCTGCCGAGAAGCAGGAGCTGCTCGACCGCGCCCAGGCCAACGTCGACCAGATCAACGAGTACTTCGAGGAGGGCTTCATCAACGAGACGGAGCGCCACATCGAAGTCGTTAACGAGTGGACCGCTTGTACCGATAAGGTTGCAGCGCTCATGCTCGACATGTTCGACGAGGAGAACCCGCTCTACATGATGGCCGACTCCGGCGCCCGTGGTTCTAAGACCCAGCTGCGTCAGCTCGGCGGCATGCGTGGCCTGATGGCAGACATGTCCGGCGAGACGATCGACCTTCCCATTAAGGCGAACTTCCGCGAGGGTCTGCTGCCGCTCGAGTACTTCATTTCGACCTACGGCGCCCGTAAGGGCCTGGTCGATACCGCATCCCACACCTCGGACTCTGGTTACCTGACCCGTCGTCTGGTCGACGTGGCCCAGGACGTCATCGTCCGCGAGGAGGACTGCGGCACGCACGAGGGCGTTACCTATAACCTCATCATCCCCGGCACCACCGACCTCAACACCGACCTCGTCGGCCGTTGCTTCATCGAGGACGTCGTGGCTCCCGATGGCACCGTGCTCTTTGAGCAGGACGGCTACATCGAGAAGGTCGCCGACATCCAGAAGATGGTCGATGCGGGCCTCAAGAA
>UROJ01000210.1 GCA_900549335.1 uncultured Collinsella sp. | reverse complement strand
ACCTGCGCCACGTAGCTCAGCAGCTGCAGCACAATATCGGCAATCAGGGTGTTGGTCACATCCGGCGCGCCGCTGGCCCTGGCGCGCGTGTCAAGCAATGGCATGTCCAACACCACAATGGCAACCCCGAGCTCCTTGGTAATGCGTCGCCATTCCTCAAGAATCTCGGAGTAATTACGGCCAAGTCGGTCGATAGAAAGCACCACCAGCACGTCCCCGTCTCCCAGGATGTGCAGCAGCTCGCGATACCGCGGGCGATCGAAGTCCTTGCCGCTCGCATGGTCGGCATAAATATTCGCCGAGCCCACGCCATAGGCGCCCAGCGCATCCAGCTGCCGATTAAGATTCTGATCGCGCGAACTCACCCGCGCATAACCATACACCGTCGCCATCTCATCCCCGCTTTCTTGTAAACCTGCCAAAAAGGGACAGGTTTATTTTGGTAGGTTTTACCTCTCGAATAGCAGGTAAGCGGGCGGCCGAGCAGACGGCAAGGTAGCCATGATCCAAATGCGGAGGGCGGCCCCGAAAGGCCGCCCTCCGCCCCCACACCATGAGTCGGAATTTGGCTAATGGATAAGCTTAAAGTCCAAGTGCCCACGCGTGGTATTGACGCGCGAGACCTCGATAATCACGCGCTGGCCCAGTTCATAGCGAGTCCCCGTGTCGGCGCCCGTCAGCATAAGCGCATCCTCGTCGAACTCGAACCACTCGTTGCCCAGGCTCTTGATCGAAACCAAGCCTTCGACCTGTGTCAGGTCCAAGCGTACGAACAGGCCCATACTGCTGACCCATGAGACCGTTCCGGCATAGCGCTCGCCCAGGCGATCCTCATAGTACTGGGCAATCTTGATCTTTTGCGTCGCATGGCTGGCGGCATCGGCCGCACGCTCCGCATCGCTGCACGCACGGCAAATCTGCGGCAGAATGCGCGGCAGCGACTCGCGCCCCTTGCCGATCAGCCGCGGCGTACGGACCAAGGCGTCCTTGCCGCCAAGCTGCTCATAGGCCAACTGCAGTTTGAGCACGCGGTGCACCACCAGATCGGGGTAGCGACGGATGGGACTCGTAAAGTGGCAGTAGCACGGCGCGGCGAGCGCAAAGTGGCCCTCGTTGCGCGGCTTGTACAGCGCGCGCTGCATGCTGCGCAGAAGCAGCGTGTTGACGAGCGGTGCGTTTGCCGTACCGGCGGCAGCATCAACTGCAGCCTGCAGCTCATCGGGACTCCCCAGGGCAATACCGGCAGCACGGCGATCGTCGATGATGCCCAGCTGCGCCAGCGCAACGGCGGCACCGTGCAGGCTATCGGGGCTCGGATCCTCATGCACGCGATAGCAGGCCTCGATATCACGGTCTGCCAGCCACTCTGCAACGCACTCGTTGGCGAGCAGCATGGCTTCCTCGATAAGCGACGTGGCACACGAACGCTCGCGCGCCACGATCTGCACGGGCACTCCGTCCTCATCCAATAGAGCGCGAATCTCGGCCGTGTCAAAATCGACTGAGCCGCGGGCACGACGAATACGACGGCGAAGTTCGGCGAGTTCGTTGGCGGCGACAAGGAAATCGCCGAGGTCGACGTTATAGCCGCGAGCAGTTTCCTCGCACGCAAGACCGCGCTCAAGCGCCTCCTCGCGCGAGGCCTCAGCAGCCGCAACATCCTCAGCGGCGCCTTCCAGCGCCCCATACTCCACCGCGCCGGCACGCACCAGCAGCGCCTCGGCGCCGTCATAGTCCATACGCACACGCGAGCGAATCACGCTGGGGTACGGATCGTAATGCCGCACGCGACCCTGCGCATCGAGTTCAATGTCAACGGTAAACGCAAGACGGTCCTCGTCAGGGCGAAGCGAACACAGGTCACAGGACAGGCGTTCGGGCAGCATGGGAAGCACGCGATCGGCCAGATACACCGATGTCGTACGATGGCGAGCCTCAAGATCGATATGCCCGTCCCAAGCCACATAGTGAGAAACGTCAGCGATATGCACACCCAGCTTGTAGCCACCCTCGGGCGTGCGCTCAAGCGAAATGGCATCGTCAAAGTCGCGCGCGTCGACCGGGTCGATCGTGATGACAAAGCGGTCGCGCAGATCGCGGCGGAGCGGGTCCTTAAGCGCCGCGGACACATCGAGCGAAAGCCCCTCGGCCTCGTCCAGCGCGGCCTCGGGATAGCTATCGGTATAGCCGTAACGCGCCATCACGTATTGAACGCCCAAATCGGGCGCGTCATCTCCGCCAATGCGGCGTTCGATCGTCACGGTGCCCGATTCCAGGCGCGTCGGGTAGGTCAAAATGCGCGCGACAACGGCATCACCCGGGTGGACGCCCAGACGATCCGCCGAGGTATCCTCGGGCAGAATGAAGAAGTCGGCCTTCAGGCGCGAATCGAGCGGCTCGATCACACCGAGCGGACCAGCGGTCTGGTACGTACCCACCACGCTTATGGCTGCGCGCTCAACCACGCCTTCGATCACGGCGCGCCGCTCACCGTGCGGGCTGTTCTTAATGCTCACGGCAACGGTATCGCCATCCATGATCTCGCGCTTACCGCGGCCCATAACCTTGTAGTCGCCGCTCTCGGTTATGACATAGGCGCCATGCTCATGGAGCTGCACGCGCCCGGTCAGGCTCGGACGGCGTTCGCTGCGCACCGGCCCACGTTTATTGCGGGCACCGCGCTTATGCTTGTTATTGCGCCCCATGGCGCCTCCTTGCTATCGATGACGAACTCCAAAGAGTCTACCCAAATGATTCGCTTTCCTGCCGTCCCCTAGAGATCAAAAAACGGGCCGCCCCATAAGAGACGACCCGTTGGAAGGGATGAATTCCAGACATGCCTACACGCGCAGGTAGCGGCGCATGGCTATGGCAGAACCAAAGAGACCGATAATCACACCGACCAGAATCAGCGCAGCATAGGTCACCAGGTAGTACTGCATC
>UROJ01000209.1 GCA_900549335.1 uncultured Collinsella sp. | reverse complement strand
TATTTATACGTGCGCTATCGACGACCATCTCAACGAGGCTGCCTACATCGTTCCCGGCCTGGGTGACGCTGGTGACCGTATTTACGGAACGCTCTAACCACTGAGCGATATCGGCTACAGCCGCAAATACGAAGAAATGGTGCGCGCGGGCGAGCAAAAGACGTCCACGCGCACTCCTGTTAACGGACGTTTTGCCCTGCAGGGTTCTAGAAAAACGTATTACCGTACCTGCGGCATAAAGAAGGTCTTAAGAAAACGAACAGGTGCGTATTAACCGATGCTTTTTCGGTTGTACTTTAGCGATTGGCTCGTACAATAGTCACCAATGTTTGGCGGGAACTGTTCTGTGGAGCGTTAAAAAGGAAAGTGAGGACGCCAGTGTTTCAGATAGCCGATCTGCTCGCTATCGTTGCAGGCGCCATCGCGGGCGCGGTCGCCTTTCTTCCCTTTGTTTTTACGCTCAAGCCGGTTCTTGACGATAAACAGAATGCGGACATGCTCAAGGGCATGGTGAGTCTGGCGGTCTCGGTAGTCGCCCTGCTCGTCTTTACCCTGGTCGTGTTCGCGTTGTTCGGAGAGGCGTTTCGTAAGTTCCTCTTGGGCGAGGCGATCGGCTTCGTGGCCTTTATGGCCGTCTGCACGGTTCGCGTCGCCAAGGCGCTGCGAGATCCTCATGAGGTCGAAAGGTAAGTCGTGGAAATTTTTGAAAAGCTGCCTGATGAGATTAATCATCTGGTCAGCGAGTTCAGCTCCACCCCCGTCGTGGGCGATCTGAGCTGCGGCATCACGCAGTACTCGTTTTGGCTGATCGTCTCCACGATCGTGCTCCTGATCGTCCTGGCCGTGTTCAAGAAGAAGCAGACGTTGGTCCCCAAGGGCTTCTTCGTCAACGGTTTCGAGTACATCATCGAGTACGTCGAGAACGATATCGGCAAGGGCGTCGTGGGTGAGAACTGGAAGAAGCACTTCCCGTTCCTGTGCTCGCTTTTCCTGTTCATCCTGATCAATAACATGATCGGCCTGATTCCGGGAATGAAGCCCGGCACCGGCGCAATCGGCTCCACCGCCGCGCTCGCCATCTTCGCCTTCGTGTACTTCATCTACTACGGATGCAAGGCTCACGGCGTGATCGGCTACATCAAGAGCCTCGCCCCGCAGGGCGTGAGCTTCCCGATGAACGTGCTCGTGTGGGTCGTCGAGCTTTTCTCGACCTTCCTGCGCCTCATCACGCTCGCCGTCCGTCTGTTCTGCAACATGTTCGCAGGACACGTGGTCATGGGCTCGTTCGCCATTATGGCGAGCATGTTCATGCAGCCGCTGCTTCAGCAGGTTTCCGCGGCCCACGCCGTCGGCGCCCTGCCTTCGCTTGCCTGGCTTGCCATCCTCATCCTGATCTATGCGATCGAGCTTGTGGTCGGCGCCATCCAGGCTTACGTCTTTACGGTTCTTACCGCCGTGTATGTCTCCGAGGCAGAGGAGGTCGCGGAGGAGGAGTAGTCTTCCGTTCGCGCCTTAAAGGTAAGGCAATTCGTTAAACCGCCGGTGCCCGTACCCATGGAGTCCGGCAGTTATAAAAAGGTTATCCTGCGTGAAATAAGACACGCACGACAAAGGAGGAATCGTGGGAGTTATCGGTTACGGTCTCGGTGTTATCGGCGCTGGTCTTGCTATCGGCCTGTCTGCTCTGGGTGCTACGGGTGCTATGGCCCGTCAGCCTGAGGTCCAGGGCCGCGTGTTCACCGTCTTCATCATGGGCTCCGCCTTCGGCGAGGCTCTGGCTCTGATCGGCTTCGTTGTCGCGCTGATCGTTAAATAGCACGGAGCGTCAAGTATGAATCTTTCATCCCAGAAGAGCGCGATCGCACTCTCCGCGTCCGCGGCCGCGCTGCTCATGCCGGTTTCCGCGTTCGCTGAGGACGGCGCTGCCGGTGCGGACATCCTCATCCCTAAGATGGCGGAGTTCATCCCGGCGCTTATCGCCTTCCTGATTATCTGGATCGTGCTGGCCAAGGTCGCCCTGCCGGGCATCATGAAAACCATGGAGGAGCGCGGCAAGAAGATCGAGGAGAGCCTCGACGAGGCCGAGAAGACCAAGCAGGAGGCTATCGCCAAGCGCGCTGAGTCCGACTCGATCGTCACCGACGCCCGTCGTCAGGCTGCCGACATCGTTCTCGAGGCCCGTAAGGACGCCGAGTCCGAGCGCGCCCGTATCATCGAGGCTGCTCACAGGGAGGCCGAGGAGATCATCGCCAAGGCCCATACGACCGTCGAGGACGAGCGCAAGTCCATCTACGCCGGTGCCGCGAGCTCCATCGCCGACCTGTCCGTTGCCGTCGCCACCAAGATCGTGGGCGAGGCACTTGAGGACGAGGCCGAGCAGAAAAAGCTCATCGAGCGCTACATCCAGGAAGCAGGTAGCCTGAATGCCGACTAGCCGCTATCAGGACAAGGTGCTCGAGACCTACGCGCGCTCCCTTCTGGAAGCCGCTAAGGCCGAGAACCATGTGTTCGAGGACCTCGAGATGATCGAGCGCCTGGCTTCTGCCAGCCCCGAGATCATCGCCGTGCTCGATACCATGTCCAAGCGCGACCAGCTCGACCTTCTTCCCAAGGTGGCAGCTGCCTTTAAGTATGTTGCCGAGGAAGACGAGGATGTAGTGGGCGTGACCGTCACCACGGCGATCCCGCTCGACGACGAGCTGCGTCAAACCATCACTAAGAAATGCGAGCAGGACTTCGGCCGCAAGGTATTCCTTATCGAGCAGGTCGACCCGTCTATCGTGGGCGGCCTGGTGCTCGAGGCCCGCGGCGAGCGTCGTGACATTTCCGTCAAGACGCAGCTGCGCATCGCGCAGGAGACCCTCGCAAACTCTGCTAATTCGTACGGAGGTGAAGCCTAATGTCCGAAACCCTCAATGCCCAGGATATCGCCAAGAAACTGCAGGAGCAGCTCACGAGC
>UROJ01000208.1 GCA_900549335.1 uncultured Collinsella sp. | reverse complement strand
CGTTGTCTCTGTTGTGTGGGGCACGGTCTTTTCGGATTACACACGCTCCAATATCGTCGAAATCGCAAATTCCGCTGCCGAGAAGTTGGCAACCTCATATGAGGAAAACGGCTCTTGGACCGCGGGGGAACTGCGCACGGTCGCAACGTCGAGTTTGGTTTCCGACGATCTGGGCATGCAGGTCGTCAATAAAAAGGGTGTGATCGTTTATGACGATTCCTGGCCCTCGGCAAGCGCCACCGCCGATGTACGCGAAAACCAGGCTACGACCGACGACACGAGCGGCAAGAGGGCATCGCATAGCCCGGTCTCGTCTGCTCCAACCGACTCCGATAGCGTTGCTAACGTCGAGATTGTAACGTCTTCCGGCGAGCATGTCGGACAGGTAAAGCTGTGGGCCATCGGCTCCGACGCTCTGCTCACCAAGGCGGACTCTGCGTTTAGGGAGAAGACCTTTAACGCCATGGCCCTCGCCGCGGTTGTTGCAATCTGCATTTCGGTCGTTATCGGATCGCTCGTGTCGCGCATGCTCACCAAACCGATTCATCGCATCACCAGTACCGCAAAGCAAATCCGTGACGGCGACCTGTCGGCTCGCACGGGGCTGCGCGGTGATGACGAGATCGATCAGCTGGGTGAGACCTTCGATGAGATGGCCACCTCGCTCGAGAAGGATATGAAACACGAGAAGCGCCTGACCTCGGATGTCGCACACGAGCTGCGCACGCCGCTTATGGCGATGCTTGCGACGGTCGAGGCCATGCAGGACGGCGTGTATCCCACCGACGATGAGCATTTGGAGACCGTTGCTTCCGAGACGCGTCGCCTGGCTCGTCTGGTGCAGCAGATGCTCGACCTGTCGCGCATGGAAAACAGCACGGCTCCGCTCAACCTTGAGCCGGTGGACATGGTTCCTTTCGTGCGATCGATTGTGAACGGCCAGGAGCGTCTGTTTGCCGACCGCGATCTGCGCCTGCGTTTTGCGGACGAGACCCAGGGTCACGACGATGTCGTCGAAGCCGATCCCGACATGATCACGCAATGTGTTATCAACCTCATGAGCAACGCCATGCGCTACACCCCCGAGGGCGGTTGGGTCGTGGTGTCGGTGCTCAGTGACCGCAGGCACGTCAGCATTGCCGTTTCTGATACCGGCATCGGTATTGCCAAGGACGATCTGTCGCGCATTTTCGGGCGGTTTTGGCGCGCCGATGCCAGCCGCGCCCGCGAAGCTGGCGGCCTGGGCGTCGGCCTCGCCGTGACCAAGCAGATCGTCGAGCGTCACCATGGCTACATATCCGTGGAGTCGGAGCTTGGAAAGGGTACGACTTTTACAATTCATCTGCCCCGCGAGCACACGGCGGACGCGGCATCTACTACAATGGAGCACTAGCTTTTCGCTATTCGGTGAAGGAGGGGCCGCGTCCCTGCCGCTCCGAGTTTGCGAAAACATGCGGGAAAGAACCCGCATTTCTGTCGTATTTAGGTAAGGAGTGACTCACGTGACAACGATGGAGCGTCGTCCGGATTCCCGTGGCAAGGTTCGTGATATCTACGATGCCGGTGAAAACCTGCTGATGGTCGCCACCGACCGCATTTCTGCGTTCGACTTCATTCTTCCCGACGAGATTCCGTTTAAGGGAGAGGTGCTCAATCGCATCTCGGCATTCTGGTTCGATAAGTTTGCCGACATCGTCCCCAACCATCTCGTTTCCATCGACCCGGCAGATTTCCCCGAGGAGTTTGCTGAGTATCGTGACTATCTCGCTGGCCGCGCCATGCTGGTTAAGAAGGCCCAGACGATTCCTATCGAGTGCATCGTCCGCGGCTATCTGACCGGTTCGGGCAAGAAGACCTATGACGAGAACGGCACCGTCTGCGGCATTCAGCTGCCCGAGGGTCTGACCGAGGCCTCCAAGCTTCCCGAGCCGCTGTTCACGCCGTCCACGAAGGCCGAGATCGGCGACCACGACGAGAACATTTCGTTCGAGCGTTGCTGCGAGATCGTGGGTGAGGACATCGCCGCGCAGATTCGCGACCTTTCCCTCAAGATCTACAAGGCCGCTGCCGAGTACGCCGCGACCCGTGGCATCATCATTGCCGACACCAAGTTCGAGTTTGGTGTTATTGATGGCAAGGTCACGCTGATCGACGAGTGCCTCACGCCCGACTCCAGCCGTTTCTGGCCTGCTGCCAGCTACGAGGAGGGCAAGATCCAGCCTAGCTACGACAAGCAATTCGTCCGCAATTGGCTCAAGGCCAACTGGGATATGACGGGGGAGACCCCGCACCTGCCCGCCGAGGTCATCGATGGCACGTCCGAGCGCTATCGCGAGGCCTTCCAGATCATCACGGGCTCCCAGTTCACAAGCATGAAGGAGAACGCATAAGTGAGTACCCGTAGCGCCACGAACAAGCGCACGCAATCCCACGAAGTTACCGGGGTTGCGCGCAAGTCTGCCGCATCTGCTAAGCCCGCCCGCCAAGCAGCGAGCTCCGTTCGCGTCGTGCCGGCTTCGTCTAAGGCACGCCGCAAAGAGCTCGAGAAGGGCGAGAACCTCGAGGGCCTCTCTAAAGAGGAGAAGCGCGCCCGCAAGGCTAAGCAGCGCGCCAAGGAGGACCGCATCTATACGGTGTCGAATATCCTCCTCAAGCAGGACGAGGACTACACCAAGCGCCGTCGCATCTGGTGGATTGTGCTCGCCATTGGCATGGTACTCGTCGTGGCAATTTGGGCTTCGCTCTACTTCGTTCCCGGCGGCACGGTGTCCAGTCCCGTCCAGATGGTCGGCATTGTTTTGTCCTATGTCATCATCCTAGGTGACTTTATCTACGACTTCGCTCGTATTCGTCCCTTGCGCAACATGTACCGCGCGCAGGCCGAGGGCATGTCCGACAATAAGCTCAACGCTCTTATCGAGCGCGCAGCTGCCGAGGAGGACAAGAAGGACTCCAAGAAGAAGTAGCGTTTGCATACATACTTATCGCTAAGATATAAGGCGCGTCGTTTTTGCGGCGCGCCTTTTTACTGTCCTACAGATAGATG
>UROJ01000207.1 GCA_900549335.1 uncultured Collinsella sp. | reverse complement strand
CAACGCGCCGCAGCTGCCGGCCGCGCCCCACAGTCCCCAAAGGCGGCAGGCGCAACGCGCCGCAGCTGCCGGCCGCGCCCCACAGTCCCCAAAGGCGGCAGGCGCAAAGCGCCGAGGCCGCCACCGGGACCAGGGCCCGCAACAGCCGCGCGCCCCCACATCAGGCCAGCGGCCCCAACCAACACGGCCCCATCGCAGACTGCTCGCAGCCGAGTCACCGCAGGCGGGGGCCGGGCTTAGCTTTCAGAACACTCCGCAGACCAGTGTGGCGCCTTGTCCGCGGCTCCGAAGGAGCAGGACAAGGCGCCACACATGGTCGAGGACGTTCTGAAAACTAAGCCCGGCCCCCGCCGGACAGGTCACACTACTCGCAGAGCAGCTTAGCGATCTGGACGGCGTTGGTTGCCGCGCCCTTACGGATTTGGTCGCCGCAGCACCAGAAGGTGATGCCACGCGCGGCCTCGGGGTTCGAGATGTCGCGGCGTACGCGACCGACCCAAATCAGGTCCTGGTCGGAGGTGTCCATCGGCATGGGGAAGCGGTCGTGCGCATCCTCGGCGCCCATGTCGTCAACGAGCTTCACGCCCGGAGCGGCAGCCAGCGCAGCGCGGGCCTCTTCCACCGTGATGTCGCGCTCAAACTCGAGCGTAATGCTCTCGGAGTGCGAACGCAGCACCGGCACGCGCACACAGGTGCAGTTCACGCGCAGCTCGGGCAGGTGCATGATCTTGCGGCCCTCGTTTTGCAACTTCATCTCCTCGGAGGTAAAGCCCTCCTCCTTGACGCCGCCAATCTGCGGAATCAGGTTGCTCGCCAGCTGGGCGGCAAAGGCGCGCGGCTCGGGAATCTCCTCGTCACGGCCCAGAGCGGCCAGCTGAGCCTCGAGCTCGGCCATACCGGGCGCGCCAGCGCCCGAAGCTGCCTGATACGTGGACACGATCATACGCTTCACGCCGGCAAGCTGGTGCAGCGGCCAGGTGGGAACCAGGCCGATGATAGTCGCGCAGTTGGGGTTGGCAATCAGGCCGTGGTGCCACTCAATGTCATCGGCATTGATCTCGGGCACGACCAGCGGCACCTCGGGATCCATGCGGAAGGCGTGGCTGTTATCGACTACGACGGCGCCGCGCTTGACGGCCTCAGGCAGCAGCTCCTTGGCGATATCGTCGCCGGCGGCGCCGAGTACGATGTCGCAGCCCTCAAAGGCCTCGGGGCAAGCCTCCTCAATCACAACCTGCTCGCCGCGGAACTCAACGGTCTTGCCTGCAGAGCGCGCGCTCGCTAGCAGCTTGAGCTTACCGACCGGAAACTCCTGCTCGTTGAGGCACTCGAGCATCTGGGTGCCCACGGCTCCCGTGGCGCCCAAAATAGCAACCGTGTACTGTTTCATGCTTCCCCCTTTAAAGGTTGTGGCTATCGCCCGCACGCCAAGCAGGCCGAATATTGTTGCCAGTGTATACAAGAACGGGGCGGACACGAAACCCGCCCCGTCGAAACGAAACCGAAACGAAACGCCCCGCCTTAGTTTTTTGAGACATGACCCAAAAATCTACCGAGCAGTCGCTACTTTTTGAGCGCGGCCAGAGCGGGATCGACCGGCGCGGGAGCCTCCAGGTCGGAGACCTTCACAATGCCGTTCTCATCGGAGAAGGCACGGTAAATGGTCCGAATCGCTAGGTCGAAGTCCTTCTCCTCGACACCGATAATGATGTTGATCTCGTCACAGCTCTGCGAAATCATACGCACGCTCACGCCGGCCTGGCCGAGCATGCCAAACAGATGGCCCGAGATACCTGCACGACCGCGCAGGTTGCGGCCGACGGTAGCGATGAGCGCCAAGCCCTCGACAACCTCGATCTCGAGCGGTTCGACCTCCTGCTGGATGTCGCCCACGAGTGAGTACAGTGAATCGTGCACATCCTGCTCCTGCACCACGGCGCCAAAGCGGTCGACACCGGTGGGCATGTGCTCGACGGAAACGTCATAGCGCTCGAACACCGAAAGCGCACGGCGCATAAAGCCGACGCGGGGCTTGGTGCGGTCGCGGGCGACGTTGATGGCGACAAAACCGCGCTTGCCGGTCACGCCGGTAATGATGGGCTCCGCCTCGCCTTCATCAGCCGTCTCGCTAATGATGGTGCCGGGGTCCTGCGGCGCATTGGTGTTCTTGATGACCAGCGGAATGCCTGCCTCGCGCACGGGAAACACGGCTTCCTCGTGCAGGACGCTTGCGCCCATGTACGAAAGCTCGCGCAGCTCCTCGTAGGTAACGCGCGCAATGGGCTGAGCCTCCGGAACAATACGCGGATCCGCAGAATAGAAACCCGAGACGTCGGTCCAGTTCTCGTATAGGTCGGCGCCCAGGCACTTAGCCAAAATCGAGCCCGAGATATCGCCGCCGCCACGATCGAGCAGCTTGATCTGGCCCTCACGCGTCGCGCCGTAGAAACCGGGCATAACAAAGCCGCCCTGCTGACCGTACTCCTGCACCAGCTCGGAGGTGCGGTTCATGCTGAGCGTACCGTCGTGATGGAACGCAACGACCGTCGCGGCATCCAGGAACGGCAGGCCCAGGTACTCGGCCATCAGGCGAGCGGTGAAGTACTCACCGCGGCTCACGAGCTCCTCGGTGGAGTAACCGCCCGAGCGGGCGCGCTCGGCAAAGGCCGCGAACTCCTCACGGATGGGATAGGTGAGCTCCAGCTCGTCAGCGATATCAAAATAGCGCTGGCCAATGTCCTCAAGCAGCTCCTCACACGACACGTGGTACTTAACGTGCGCATTGACCAGATAGAGCAGGTCGGTCACCTTGGTGTCACCCTTAAAACGGCGACCGCAGGCGGAAACCACCACAAAACGGCGAGCCGGGTCGGCATCGACGATGGCCTTGATCTTCTTGAAGTGTTCGGCGTCGGCGACCGACGAGCCGCCAAACTTGGCAATCTTAATCATGGGCTGGAGGTTACCTTTCTAAAAAGCCTCTGCGAACCTATTTTGCACGCTCTGATACCATGGTTTCACCGATTGGGACCAAGGCATCCGAGGAGCAGTGTTA
>UROJ01000206.1 GCA_900549335.1 uncultured Collinsella sp. | reverse complement strand
GGGCGCCTATGCCGATGGTTACGACGTGCAGATCGCCAAGATCGTCTGCAAGGCCCTCGGCGGCGAGCCCGTTGCCGTCAAACAGAGCTTCTCGGGCCTTATCGACTCGCTCAACAACGGCCAGATCGACCTCATCATCGCCGGTATGAGCGCCACGCCCGAGCGCGAGGAGTCTGTCGGCTTTTCCGACCCGTACTTCATTGGTTACTTTGGCCTGTTCGTAAAAGAGGGCTCGCCCTACCAGAATGCGACCAAGCTCAGCGACTTTAGCGGCGCTACGGTCCTCGGGCAAAAGGACACCATGCTCGATACCGTCATCGACGAGATTCCGGGCGTTGTCCACAAAAACCCGGTCGATTCGGTTCCCACGGTGTTTTCGAACCTGCTGCAGGGCACGTGCGACGCCGTGACCTATAACACCGAGAACGAGAAGGGCTATATGGCCCAAAACCCGGGCATCGTCCCCATTCATTTTGCCGAGGGCGAGGGCTTTAAGCAGGAGGTCGCGGCAAACGTCGGCTGCCGCAAGGGCTCGGACAAGCTCCTTAAGCTCATCGACAAGACACTCAAGGGCATTAGCCAAGAGGAGCGCGACCAAATGTGGGACGCGTGCCTCGACCGCCAGCCGGCATAGGGAGGCAGCATGAAAACCATCAATCGTCTGGCCTCCTTTATCAAGGCCGACCACCGTTATGTGTGCCTGGGCACGAGCGTTATCGCGGCGCTCGGCCTGGCGTTTAGCCAGCGCAACCCCACACCGCTGAGCTTCTTGGCTCCCACGGGCGTGTTTCAAGATTGCCTTTGGGCAATCCTGTGGGCGTGGCTCGTCGTGTCGGCGGCGGCGCTGGTCACCAAGCTTATGCACTGGAGCGACTATCGCGAAAAGTCGCCGTTCGCATCCGAGCGTTTCCGTCGTGGAGCACGTTTAGGCAGCTACGTCGTGGTCGCCATCGCGGCAGTTTTCTTTATCGACCGCTGCGTCATGTCGTTTATCGACCTGGTGCAGGTGAGCATTGTCTCGGATTCCAACCCCAGCGACTTTTTGTCGAGCCTGGTCTACATGACCTACAAGAGCGGCGACTTCTTCATTCGCGGTATCGAGATCACCATCGCGCTTGCCACCTTCGGCACCGTCATCGCATTCTTCCTGGCACTGCTCTTTGTGTTCCTGCGTATTCAGACCTTCGACCGCGTGGATAACGACCTGGTGCGCTTCTTTAAGAGTATCGGCCGCGGCTTTGCGACCATCTACTCCACCATCGTGCGCGGCACGCCCATGATGGTCCAGGGCCTGCTCATCTATTACGCGGGCTTCACCGTTTTGCGCGGCATGGGCTTCGAGACCGCTCAGGCCAACCAGATTTGGAGCACCTTCACCGCCGGCCTCGTTACCATCTCGCTCAACTCCACCGCCTACATGATGGAGGTCCTGCGCGGCGGCATCGAGTCCATCGATCCCGGCCAGGCCGAGGCAGCACGCTCGCTGGGCCTGTCGCAGTGGCAAGCTATGCGCAAAGTCGTGTTCCCCCAGGGCATTAAAAACGCGATTCCGGCGCTCACCAACGAGCTCATCATCAACATCAAGGATTCGTCGGTGCTCTCAGTTATCGGCGTGTTCGACCTCATGTACGCCACCACCACCGTCGCCGGCGTGTACTACCGCCAGATGGAGGTCTACTGCGTGGCGCTCGTGGTCTACCTGATCCTGACGCTCGTGGCGAGCCGCCTGCTCGAGGCCTTTGGTAAAAAGCTCGGTGCCGAGGCTCCGGCCACGCTGCCCAGCTCCAACTAGGCGCAAGACGAGGAGATTCATCATGGCAGATACCGTTACTACCGGCGCTGCGGCCGCGCAAACCAAAGAGCCGCTCATCCGCGTTGAGGGCCTGCGCAAGAGCTTTGGCTCGCTCGAGGTGCTCAAGGGCATCGACTTGTCCGTCAATCCCGGTGAGGTTGTCACTATCATCGGCGCCTCGGGCTCGGGCAAATCGACCTTCCTGCGCTGCCTCAACCTGCTCGAGACCCCGGACGCGGGCCACATCTGGTTCCACGGTCAGGACCTTACGGCCGAGCGCTGCAACATCAACAAGCTGCGCGAGGACATCGGCATGGTGTTCCAGGGCTTTAACCTGTTCAACAACATGGGCGTGCTCGACAACTGCACGCTCGCGCCCGTCACGCTCAAAAAGATGAGCAAGGCCGAGGCTGAAAAAATTGCGATGGAGCATCTGACGAGCGTGGGACTCGAAAAGTTCGCGCACGCCGCCGTGGGCCGTCTGTCCGGTGGTCAAAAACAGCGCGTGGCCATCGCTCGTGCCCTATGCATGAATCCGCAGATCATGCTGTTCGACGAGCCGACCTCCGCACTCGACCCCGAGATTGTGGGAGAGGTGCTCGAGGTCATGCGCAAGCTCGCTGCCGACGGCATGACCATGGTCGTCGTCACGCACGAGATGGCCTTTGCCCGCACGGTGTCCGACCGCGTGGTCTTTATGGACAAGGGCGTGGTGCTCGAGGATGCCGCACCGGCCGAGCTCTTCGGCAACCCCAAGCACCAGCGCACCCGCGAGTTCCTCTCGCGTTATCTCGAGGACAAATAACCGTCCGCAAACGCTTATGTGGCAGGGCCGCTCCGGTGGGGCGGCCCTCGTCATCACAATCGAAAGGATGTCATGGCCGAGGTTTGGCGCTTCTTTGCGCATGAGGATGATTTTGCCGATTTGGACAAGGCCGGCGCATGCGAGCGCCTGGGTCGCGTGCTGTCGTTTCCGACCATTTCGAGTATGGATGCCGAGGCGGTGGACTGGCAGCCGTTCGACGACCTGCGCGCGTATATGCAGCAGGCCTGGCCGCGCGTGTTTGCGGCGGGTGAGGTCGAGCTTATCGACCATTCGCTGCTGGTGACGCTTGGCGGTTCCGACCCTGTCCTCAAGCCCATTATGCTCATGGGCCACATGGACGTGGTTCCCGTGGTACCCGGCACCGAGGCTGACTGGACGCATGCCCCCTTTAGCGGGCATGTAGACGACACCTACATTTGGGGTCGCGGCGCCATCGATATGAAAGACCAGGTCGCAGGCATTCT
>UROJ01000205.1 GCA_900549335.1 uncultured Collinsella sp. | reverse complement strand
ATTTGCGCAGGTGAATTGCATATTTGTTAGAATGGCGTTAACCATAGGTTTACACTGTGCGATGCAGTTTATTCTCAATTGAGCGCATGACCTGCGAAAACAACCTCCTGTGGCACCATGTGGCCACGGGCGCGAAAACGGGAGATTGACGTGTACGATCGACGACTTGAGGCCATATCGGCCGCTGCGGAGCTGGGAAGCTTCTCGCGTGCGGCGGCACAATTGCGCGTGTCGACTCCGGCGCTCGTCAAGCAGGTGTCGGGCTTCGAGGCCGAGTTCGGCATCACGCTGTTCGAACGCTCGCACTCGGGCGTCAAAGTGACGCCGGCCGGCGCACTGCTGGTGGACGACGCGCGCTCGATCATGCGGCAGTCCGAGGACGCGCTGCGCCGTGCCCGACGCGCGGCGGGCGATGGCGGTGCCGTGCGCCTGGGCGTGTCGATGATGTGCCCGGGGCGCCAAACGCTGTCGATGTGGTCGGGCATCCACGATCTGGAACCGTCGCTGCGATTTGAAATCGTGCCGGTAAGCGATCTCTACGACGAGCGCGAGACCGTCATGCGTAGCTTGGGTCGCGAGGTCGATGTGGTGCAATCGAGTTTTTCTACCCCACGCTGGGGTGATGCCTGCCAAAAGCTCCGCATTGTCAACGTGCCGTTTTATATCGATCTGCCGCGCACGAGCCCGCTGGCGCGCAAGAATCGCATTACGGTTGCCGACTTGGAGGGTATGCGTCTGCGCGTACTGCGCCACGGCAACGACGCCATGGACAGCCTGCGCATCGATCTTTTGGCCGATGGCGGCGTGGACGTGATCGACGTGGACAGTTTTGACTTTGCGCTCTTTAACGAGGCGGAGGAAAAGGGCGACGCGGTGCTCACTTGCGGGGCGTGGTCGGGCGTGCACCCGGCTTTTGTAGGCGTGCCGTTCCTATGTGGCCGCGAGGTGCCGGTCTTCTTGCACTACCCGCTCGAGCCCACCCTCCAAGTACAAAAATTCGTCAACGCCATGGCCCAACTCCTCAAGTAGCTCATTTGGCGCGGGTAGTCTTTTTGGGACGGGGCTTTTTTAGCTACCCAATCTGGTGCCGTCGAAGCATGACGCCGTATTTGGCACAGGGTAGCTAAAAAGCCCCGTTCCAAAAAGACCAACAAAACGAGGCCCTGGTCAAACGGCCAGGGCCTCACAAACTTTTATTCCGTTCTAAATGACGGGCTGATTGCGCGCAGGAGGGTGCCCCGGGGCGGCGGGGTATTTCCTCCGCGCGCAGTTTCGCAGCGAAGCGAGAATGTTTGAGCACGGAGGAATTACCCCGACGCCCCGGGGAACCCTCCGTCAGTAACCGTTCCTACTCCAGCTCAAACGCTCCCGTGTACAGCTGGTAGTAATATCCGCGCTTGGCGATTAGCTCGTCGTGGTTGCCGCGCTCGATGATACGGCCGTGGTCCAGACAGATGATCGCGTCGGAGTTGCGCACGGTGGACAGGCGGTGTGCGATGACAAACGTCGTGCGGCCCTCCATGAGCTTGTCCATGCCCGCCTGCACGATGGCCTCGGTGCGGGTGTCGATGGAGCTCGTTGCTTCGTCCAGAATCATTGCCGGCGGATCGGCGACGGCAGCGCGGGCGATCGAAATCAGCTGGCGCTGGCCCTGCGACAGCTGGGCGCCGTTGCCGGTGAGCATGGTGTCATAGCCGTCGGGCAGGCGGGTGATAAAGTCGTCCGCGCCCGCGAGCTTTGCCGCCGCGATGCACTCCTCGTCGGTGGCGTCTAGGTTGCCGTAGCGGATGTTATCCATCACGGTGCCGGTGAACAGGTTCACGTCCTGCAGCACGACGCCCAGCGAGCGGCGCAGATCGGCCTTGCGGATCTTATTGACGTTGATGCCGTCGTAGCGAATCTTGCCGTCGGCGATGTCATAGAAGCGGTTGATGAGGTTGGTGATGGTCGTCTTGCCCGCACCGGTGGCGCCGACAAACGCGACCTTCTGGCCCGGCTTGGCAAACACGGACACGCCGTGCAGCACCTCGTGGTCGGGCGTGTAGCCAAAGTCGACGTTGTCCATGACCAGGTCGCCGCGCAGCGGCACGTACTCGATCTCGCCGGTTGCGCGGTGCGGATGTTTCCATGCCCACATGCCGGTGTGGTGGTCAGCCTCCTCGAACTCCCAAGTCTCGGGGTTCACCTGTGCGTTGACGAGCGTCACGTAGCCTTCGTCGGCCTCGGGCTTCTCGTCGATGAGCTCAAAGATGCGGTCGGCGCCGGCGAGGCCCATGACCACGGCGTTGATCTGCTGCGAGATCTGGCCGATCTGTCCGCAGAACTGCTTGGTCATGTTGAGGAACGGCACCACGACGGCGATGGACAGCGCCATGCCCGAGATACTCAGGTTGGGCACGCCCAGCGCCAGGAAAATGCCGCCCGCCAGTGCGACCAGCACGTAGAGCAGGTTGCCCAGGTTCATAAGGATGGGCATGAGGATGTTGGCGTACATGTTGGCCTTCTGGGAGACCTCGAAGAGCTTTTCGTTGCGCTCGTCAAAATCGGCCTCGGCGGCAGACTCGTGGCAGAACGCCTTGACGACCTTCTGGCCGTTCATGACCTCCTCGATATGGCCCTCGACCACGCCGAGCTCGGTCTGCTGCGCAATGAAGAAGCGCGCGGAGTTGGATCCGAGCAGCTTGGTCATAAAGGTCATAAAGGCGACGCCGGCGATGATGACCAAGCACATCCACACGCTGTAGTACAGCATGATAAAGAACACCGTGACGATGATGATGATCGTCATGAGCAGGTTGGGCAGCGACTGGCTGATCATCTGACGCAGCGTGTCGATGTCGTTGGTGTAGTGGCTCATGATATCGCCGCGCTGGTGCGTGTCGAAGTAGCGGATCGGCAGGTCCTGCATGCGGTTGAACATCTTCTCGCGCAGCTTCTCCAGCGAGCCCTGCGTGACGATAGCCATGGCGCGGTTCCAGAAGAGCGAGGACAGGACGCCGACGCCGTAGATGCAGGCGAGGGTGGTCACGAGCTGTGCGATCTTGGGCTGTGCGGCTTCCCAATCGCCCGACTGCCACGATTCGCTAATAATT
>UROJ01000204.1 GCA_900549335.1 uncultured Collinsella sp. | reverse complement strand
TGCCTACGGTCTCGATTGCATCGTTGAGCAGATGAATCATCTGGTCGTTCTGCGTAGCCTCGCCGGCAGCGGGTTCGATGACCGGGAACGTGTCGAAGTAGATCGCGCTGTCGTACCCGTGCTTCTTCACGTAGTAGAGGAACTCGAGGGTCTTCACCGGCGTGGACGTACCAATCATAAGGCCATCATCGAAGCGACCGTTGCCGTCGTTTAGGTGAATGCCGTAGAGCTTGCCCTCGCGGCCGAACAGGTCGACGGCCATGGCGGGGTTCTCGTGCTTCATGAGCATGTGGCAGTAGTCCAGCGTGACGCCCAGGTTCGGGCGGTCTGCAGCGTTGAGGATCATGCCGGTCATGCCCATGGAGTCGATGAACGCGTACGCGCGCTCCTCGTAGGGTTTGTACTCGATCGAGATCTTGAGGTCGGGCGCATAATCGCAGACCTTCTGGAATGCGGCTACGAGCTGGTCGAAGACGCGAGCATAGGCGATCTGGAAGCTGTAGTCGAAACCGTCGTGGCCGAGCCAGATGGTCACCGTGTTGCCACCGGCAGTGCGGCAGTAGTCGCACGCCTCGTAGCAGAGCTCAAGGGCTTCCGCGGCAAGGGCATCATCGGCATTGCCCAGGTCACCGTTGAGGAACGCGTTGCGGAAGCGCAGCGCGCAGCCGTTCAGCTGCAGTTCGTGAGCTGCGAGCTTGGCGGCCATGTCCTCCGCCGTGACACCTGTGCAGTGCTCGGGGTAGTTGAGGTCGACGTGCGTGAGGCCCACGCTCTGGAACTCCGCGAACACGCGATCAAGATTCTTGTCGCCATCGCGAAAATAGGAGTTGATACGAGTTGCAAGCTTCATGCTTCTACGTCCTTTACCTTCGTCCTTAATCGTTTCTGCTCGTTCGAGCACCTGATCTATATCCGTAATTCGATAAGGGCCGCCGCCTGCGCGCCGGGGCTTACCCTGTGACATGTAGATTACTGCCACGTAAGTTCATTTTCAATCAATATTTTTCATTCTTTTTCTCATTGTGTCAGAGTTTTTCACTGCAAATGGCCATCTACCTTGTGGTTTTGCTGTTAATCAAGTTTGACCATTCTTGATACTATTTGATTTAATCTGAACTTAACTACCGTTTACAGGCGAAAATCAACCGTTCGCCGGCGACGGTGACGCAAAATGAAGAAAGCTTGCATGGGGTTGACACGGTAAACCCCCTCGTCAAAAATACGGGCGGATTGAAACGGGTACAAGGTGCCTGGAGCGCGCCCTGCGCCCGGCCTTAAGGAGGTGTGCCATGGAAGGCAGTCATAGTCGAAAAACCTGCATGTCGCCCTCGGCACGCCACGAGGATTCCCCGCTCGCATAAACGCCAGCAGCCGATCGCTGTCACTCATTCACGAGCACAAGCACCATAAAACTCACCACAAAGATGCCTGCCCCCTTTGTGGTGGTTCGCGAGCATGACGTGAGCGACATCTAGGTTTTTTGCAATTCAATACGACACGTACGCTAACTCCCTTCGACAAGGAGGACCCTATGCTGATGCTCAAAACCGCCACGGTACTCGAAGCTATCTCCAAGCGCCGCCGCACGGCGCGCCCTGCCGCTCACACCGGCCTGTCCAAGAACACCATATTCGCCGCCACCCATAGCGCCGAGGACGCCCTCGTACTGCTCGAAGCCACGGCAAACGGCCTCACCGCCGAGCAGGCAACCGAGCGCCTGGACACCTCCGGCCCCAACGCCATCGAGGCACCGACCAAGACGCTCGCCCGTCGCATCGCCGACGCCTTCATCGATCCCTTCGCCGGCATCCTCGCCGCGCTCGCGCTGGTCTCGCTCTACATCGACGTGCTCGCCGTGCCCGAGCCGCAGCGCGACCCCTCCACGGTCATCGTCATCGGCATCATGCTGCTGGTATCGGGCGGTATGAAGTTTGTCCAGGAAGCCCGCAGCGGCAATGCGACAGAGGCCCTCAAGGACCTGGTCTCCAACACTTGCTGTGCCCTGCGCGACGGCGAGCACATCGAGATCCTCTTCGATGAGCTCGTCCCCGGCGATGTGATCCGTCTCTCTGCCGGCGATATGGTGCCGGCAGATGCCCGCATCATCACCGCGCGCGACCTGTTTGTCATCGAGTCCGCACTCACCGGCGAGAGCGAGGCCGTCGAGAAGACCGCTGCCGCCACCGTCGTCGAGGGCGCCGACGGCTCCGCGCTGCCACTCTCTGCCTGCAAGAACATCGTCTTTACCGGCACCTCCGTGCAAAATGGCACCGCCATGGCACTTGTCGTTGCCACCGGCTCGGACACCTACCTGGGCGGTATCGCCAAGATGCTCAACGGGCGCGGCGAAAAGAGCGCGTTTGACCGCGGCGTCTCGAGCGTCTCCATGTTGCTCGTACGCCTCATGCTCGTTATGGCGCCGGCCGTCTTTGCCATCAACGCCGCCACCAAGGGCAACGTCATCGACGCGCTGCTGTTCGCCACGAGCGTGGCCGTGGGCATCACGCCGCAGATGCTCCCCGTCATCGTGACCACGAGCCTGTCGCAGGGCGCCAAGGACCTCGCCCGCCGCCAGGTTATCGTCAAGGAGCTGCCGGCAATCCAAAACCTCGGCGCGATGGACGTCCTGCGCTGCGACAAGACCGGCACCCTCACCGAAGACCGCATCGTGCTCGAGCGCTACCTCAACACCGACGGCAACGAGGACGCACGCGTGCTGCGTCATGCGTTTTTGAACAGCTTCTTCCAGACCGGCCTCAAAAATCTTATCGACCTGGCCGTAATCGACCGTGCCGATGTGACACCCTCGACCGTCGCACCCGATTCCATGCTGGGCCAGAGCCTGCGCGACCGCTACACCAAGGTCGACGAGGTTCCCTTCGATTTCTCGCGCCGTCGCCTGAGCGTAGTTGTCTCCGACGCCCAAGGCAAAACCCAGATGGTTACCAAGGGAGCTGCCGAGGAAATGCTCGAGATCTGCTCTTTTGTCGAGGTCAACGGTATCGCCCGGCCGCTCGCCGAAGACAAGCTCGCCCAGATTCGCAAGCAGATCGCCAATCTTAACGCCGAGGGCCTGCGCGTGATTGCCGTGGCGCAGAAGACCGATCCGCGC
>UROJ01000203.1 GCA_900549335.1 uncultured Collinsella sp. | reverse complement strand
GTTCTAGGAGCGCGCCCCCGCTCGGGGTATCATAGCTAGCATAAGCACATGCGAGCGCCGACTGCATCATGCGGCCGGCGCTTTTACTACGACAACGATGGTTTACGACGGAAAGGGCTGAGCCATGAAGCTCGCACTTGCACAGATCGATATGCGCCTGGGTGATATTGATGGTATCTGCGGCCGCATCGAGGACCAGGCGCGCCTGGCCCACGAGCGCGGTGGGCGTGTGCTGTGCGTGCCGGCTCCGCTCTTTATGGGAGCTCTGCCCGGCGGCCTGGTGGGCGCTGCCGACTTTGAGCACGACATGCTGACGGGTCTGACCGGCGTCGCCGAGCGTATCCAAGAGCTCGATATGATCTGCATCGTGCCCGCGGCGGTTTCGTTTGAGGGCCAGCCCCTGCTCGACTACATGATGCTCAAGGACGGCCATGTGGTACCGGCCCGTTCGAGCATTGCCCTGCAGCGTGGCGAGAACAACGACGCGCGTTGGGCGCCGCCGGTGTTCGACGTGGACGGCGTGCGCATCGCGGTGATCTTCGACCTGGACCGCGAGCTCGAGATGCTGCCGTCCGGCGTCGACCTCATTGCGTATTTCCAGTTCAACGCATTCGATATGACCGACCGCGAGACCGCCGCGATCGCCGCCGTGCGCAGCGGAGCCTACCGCAAGATCGCCTCCAAGCGCAGCGTGTGGTTTGCCTGCATGGCGCCGGTCGGTGCGTACGACGAGTCGGTGTATACCGGCGGCTCGTTTGTGCTCGACGACTGCGGCCGCGTGGTGGCCCAAGCGCCGTGTTTTGAGGAGAGCCTACTGGTTCAGGAGATTCAGCGCGGTGTGATGCTCGATGCCTTGGAGGACCACGAGCTGCCTGAGTTTCGCTCCGAGGAATGGCTGTGGCAGGCGCTGGTGCTCGCCGTTCGCGATAATGCCCGCGCCCGCGGTACGTCGCGCGCCGTGGTGGCGCTCGAGGGCGATCTGCCGTCGTCCCTGCTGGCGGCGCTTGCCGTTGACGCCCTGGGTCCGCGTAATGTGGTCGGCCTGGTGCTGGGACGCAACCGCATCTTTACGCCGGCGCAGGAGGAGGCCGAGGCTGCTCGCTGTGCCGCCATCCGCGCGATTGCCGAGCGCCTACATATTCGCACGGTTGAGCGCGATGCGCCGGATGCCGCGCGTGTGCTCGACCGCGATGTGTCGGCGGGCGACGCCGAGCGCCTGCGCTCTCGCACGCTGGGTCTCATGCTGGAGGATACGGCGCTCGAACTGGGTGCGATGGCGTTGAGCCCGCTGTCAAAAACTGAATACGCGTTGGCGGCACCGGCACTTTGCGGTGGCTACCAGGGCGATTACGCGCCCTTTGGCGACGTATACCTGTCGACGCTCGAGTTTGTGGCGCGCGTGCGCAACCGTACGTCTGCCGTGGTGCCGCAGGAGCTCGTGACGCTCAACGCGGTGGAGGATTGCATGGAGCGCGTGCTGGCGCAAGCGCTCTCGACGCTTGACGGTCCGGTCGACATGCTCGACCGCGCGGCGCAGCTGCTTGGCGGGCTTGAGCCGGGCGAGGTCGATGGTGCGCTTGAGTCGCACGTGGACCGCAACCGACCCTTCGACGACATCCCAATGGCCACCGGCAAGCCCGAGGCGTGTTCGTTGCTGCTGATGCTCGTGCGCCAGGGAGAGGCGGCTCGCCGCCAGCTGCCGGCGGCGCCGATCGTCTCGGCCCGTTCGTTTGTCGAGCGCGCCTGGCCGTACATGCTCGCGTGGTCCGACCTGGGGCTGAGCGGCAAGGAGCGCATGACGGTCGATTCGTTGGCGCGCGCTGAGGTGCGCCGCTTTGCCGACGAGGATACAAGCGATCGCATGCGTGGCGAGATGATGGGCATTTTGGGCGAGCTGCTGGGTATTTCGCCCGAGCAGATGGAGGAGCTGCGCTCCGAGGACGGCCAGCGCCGCCTGCACGAGGGCATGAAAAAGTTTGAGGGCGAGGTCCAGGACGCCATCGATAAGATGATGGGCGGCCAGGGTGGCCCGCAGAGTGGACCCCAGGGCGGACCGATGCCGCATCCGCCGGTTGATCCGAGGCAGTTCCCATTCTTCAGCCAAAACTAACATATGGGTTGGGATTCGCTCCCAACCCCGATACTTCAGCTAAGCGTCTTGGCCCCGTTGTGTTATTCTAGAACAGACGTTCGTGAATGATGCGCGGGGCCTTGCCTTGTGCTTGGCAAAAGACGAGGGGAGGTTGGCTTGGTCATTTTGGGTATCGACCCCGGTTTGGCCCATACAGGCTGGGGGATTATCGAGGAACGGCGTGGCGAGGTTCGCTGCCGTGCCTACGGTTGTATCGAGACCAGCGCGGGCAGTCCGCTCGCGGTGCGCCTGTCGCATATTGCCCGCGATCTCAAGGGTGTCGTGGAGCGTTATCGCCCCGATACCGCTGCTATCGAGAGCATCTACTTTGGCGCCAACGTTCGCTCGGCCATCCCCACGGCGCATGCCCGCGGTGCTGCACTCGTGGCGCTTTCGGAGTGCGCGCTCGAGATCGGCGAGTACACGCCCATGCAGATCAAGCAGGCTGTGGTGGGCACCGGCGCCGCGGACAAACGGCAGGTCGCCTACATGGTGCGTACGCTCACACAGCTCGATCACGACCCTCACCCAGACCATGCCGCCGATGCCCTGGCCTGCGCCATCTGTCACGTCAACCTCAGTCGCACCCGGGCGCTTACCGGCGGCGAGTTCTATCAACAGAGAGGAACCGGATACTGATGATCTCCCAGCTCCATGGAACGCTTGTCGAGGCCACGATGAGCACGGCCGTCGTCGATGTATCGGGCGTGGGCTTTGAGCTCGGTATTTCGGGTAGTACTGCCGCCACGCTGCCTACGCCCGGCGGCGAGGTGCGCCTCTATACCCGTATGCAGGTGCGCGAGGACGCTATGACGCTCTTTGGCTTTGCCTCCAAGGACGAGCGCACGATGTTCGACCGTCTCGTGTCTGTCTCGGGCGTCGGTCCGCGCCTGGCGCTCGCCGTGCTCTCCACCTATACCGTGGGGCAACTGTATTCCCTGGTGATGGCCGAGGACGACAAGGGCATGGCCAAGGTGCCCGGTGTGGGAA
>UROJ01000202.1 GCA_900549335.1 uncultured Collinsella sp. | reverse complement strand
TTACTATGGGCGAAGGTGAGCGCCTGGCCTAGGGCATCGGCAATGGCCGCGGCCTCGTCAAAGGTAAGTGAGTGACCGTCCACGCGGTGCAAAAACTCGGCCAGCGACATGCCATCGACATATTCCATAACTAGGTAGGCATAGGCTGTGTCGTGCGTAAAGTCGATGACCTGCACGATGTTGGGATGTTGAAGCATGGCGGCAGTGTGCGCCTCGCGCAGGACATCCATGATGTCGCTGGCGGGCATGCCGACACCGTTAATAAGGGGGATGCGCTTAATGGCGACGCGGCGGCGCAGGTGCGTGTCGCGGCAGATCTCGATGGAGCCAAAACCGCCGGTCGCAAGTGTCTCGAGCGGCTGGTACCGCTTGAGCAGCTCGCGAGAGCTGGTGCCCTCCAAAGGAACGTCCGGCGAGAACCGGGCGGTATGTTGCGAGAAAAGCGGCATGGCCAACCCTCGTGCGTTTAAAGTTCGTTTGCGAGCGGCGGGCGCGGGGCCGAGCCGTTCGCGGTGGCATAGATGCTGCTAGTGTAGCACGCTCGGGTGCATGGGGAGGATAGCGGGATGCGAGGCTGCCTGCCTGGCTTGGCCTTAGCGCTTCTTCTTGTTCTTCTTCTGCTTGCGCCGCTTGCCCTTGGTCTCCTGGGGCTTGTCGCCCTGCTTGGCCTCGGCGGCGGCCTTCTCGGCCTTCATTTTCTTCTTCTTGGTCTCGATGCGGAGTTTTTTGTTGATGCGGGCCTTGAGGAAGGGACCGAACTGCTCGGCATCGCCACGGACGAAGGTGTCCTTGGGGATCGTCACGCCCTGGTCGGCGAACATGGCCACAAAGATGCGCTCGCCGTCGAGTACGTGGTCGAGCTTGTCAAACGGGAAGAACTGCGACTTGCCGCTCTTGCCCCAAACCATCAGGCCGTCCTCGTTGGCGGCGACGCGGCGATAGCGGCCACCCATGGACTCGTCGGCCTCGACGGCGTCGATAAAGTCGCGGGCGAGCGTGTGGTGCAGGTTCTTGCTCCACCAGGCCAAAAAGGCGCCGAACACGATCAACACGACGCCGAACTTGATCCAGCTGCCGCCGGCCACCAGCATGCCGATGCCGATGAGCGCGGCAACTGCCGCGGCGACATACAGCGAGCCGCGACGCCTGGGCGAGGCGACCAGGCGGGCGAAGTCGGTGACCAGGTCGTTTTCGTACTGGTACTCGTTGAGGTACAGGATGCCGTCATCGGCTGCGGCCTGCTCCTCGAGCGCGACCTCGACCTGGTCGGCTGCTTCGGAGGGAACGAGGTTGCTCTCTGCGTCTGCCATGCTCTTTGGACTCCTATCGCGGCGGGCTCGCCGTACGGGTTATTATGGAATGCAGTATGCCGTGCGACCGCATGGCCGCCGCGGCAACAAGACTCAGTATACCCGGGGGAGCACCCATGGAATCGTTGTACCGAAAGTATCGCCCGCTCACCTTTGACTCCGTGGTGGGCCAGCAGCATATCGTCTCGACGCTCGAGCACGCCATCACCGAGGGGCGCCTGTCCCACGCCTACCTGTTCTGCGGACCGCGCGGCACGGGCAAGACCACCATGGCGCGCATTCTGGCCAAGGCGCTGCTGTGCCGCAATGCCGAGGCGGCGCGCGCCGAGGGTGCAAGCGGCTGCATGCCCGACGGTACTTGCGAGGAGTGCGAGCTCATTGCCGAGGGTAACCACCCCGATGTCTACGAGCTCGATGCCGCAAGCCGTACCGGCGTGGACAACGTGCGCGAGGAGATCATCAACTCCGTCAACTTTGCCCCAGTGCGCGGCAAGTACAAGATTTATATCATCGACGAGGTCCACATGCTCACGACGGCGGCGTTCAACGCGCTGCTCAAGACGCTTGAGGAGCCGCCGGCACACGTGATCTTTGTGCTGTGCACCACCGACCCGCAAAAGATTCTGGAGACCATTCTCTCACGCTGCCAGCGCTTCGATTTCCACCGCATCGGCAACGAGGATATCGAGCATCGCCTGTCTTACGTGTGCGAGCAGGAGGGCTTCGATTACGACGACGAGGCACTCGCCATTGTGGCGCGCCATGCCAAGGGCGGTATGCGCGACGCGCTTTCCACGCTGGAGCAGCTGAGCGTCTTTGGCAACGGTTCTGTGCATGCGGACGACGCCCGCTCGCTTTTGGGCGAGGTTTCGGACCAGATTCTGGGCGAGTTTTCCCGCGCCATTGCCGATCGCGATGTTGCCGAGCTCTATGGACTGATCCGTGCGCAGGTCGAGGAGGGCAATGACCTGCTGGAGCTGACGCGCGACCTGGTGGCGCATGTGCGCGACGTGTACGTTGCCTGCGTTGCCGGTGCCCGTGCCGAGCTGTTTGAGGGCGGCTCCGAGCAGGCCGAGGCGCTTGCTGCCGAGGCCGCTGCCTTTGGCGAGCATCCTGCCGACCGCCTGGCCCGCGTGCTGACGGTGCTCGACGATGCCGCACTGGAGATGAGGGGCGCGAGCGACGTGCGCCTGGTGCTCGAGATTGCCTGCACGCGTCTGGCGCGTCCCGAGGCCGATTTAACGATTGAGGCATTGGCCGAGCGCGTGGCACGCCTGGAGGCCATGATTGCCAACGGCGCCGTGCCGGCGAGCGTGGCTGCTGCTCAGGCCGCCGCGCCTGCAGCATCCGTACCCGCTGCTGCCCAACAGCCGACGCTCATTTCGGGCGCTCGTGCTGCCGCTCCGGCGGCATCCGCTGCCCCCGCTGCTACGTCCGCGCGCCAGGGCGGTATGCCTTGGGACCGCGGCGCTGCTGTTCCGGCTGCCCAGCCTGCGACCAAGTCCGCGGCTCCTGCGCCGGCGCCCAGACCTGTAACGCCTGCACCTCAGCCCGTTGCGGCTCCGGCTTCCGCGCCTGCTGCATCGACCGTGTCGGTGTCCAAGCCCAACAACGCCGCCCAGGTTGCCGCCGCCGGTGCTGCCGAGACCCCCGCGGTTGAGGACGCCGGCGAGCTCCAGCGCAAATGGGCCGAGGTCGTCGAGCGCGTCAAGGCTCGTCAGGCCTCCTACGCAGGGCTTTTGCTCAACGCCCGCGCCACGGCCGACGACGGCTCCAAGCTCACGGTCTCGTTCCCCGCGGGTTCGACTTTTGCCATCAAGATGCTCGGTCGCGCCGAT
>UROJ01000201.1 GCA_900549335.1 uncultured Collinsella sp. | reverse complement strand
ACCAAGAACAGCGCGAGCGTGACGCCACCGCCGGTAACAATTGCCTCAATACCCGTAGGACGATAGTAGTAGCTATACATACCGACAGAGGCAATGGCGCCAAAGACGACCGTCAAGATCCATGTGACAACGTTGGCGACCAGGCCCGTCAAAAACTCGGGAAGGAACGAAGCGCAGAACAGCTTGGTCTTGTTGTGCTTAAAGGCCGCCCAGACCTTATCGAGCGAAAACGCGCTCTCGACGCGACCGGTCACCGCAAAGTGCATCACGGCGATGTCGGCGAACATCTTAAAGAAGACACCCAGAATCGCCGAGGCAATCAGAGCCAGGACAAGCAGGCCAAGCGAGCCAAGCAGCGCAGCTTCGAGCGCATAAGAGCCGTAATAAGAATACGAGCCCGCGGCGCCAATTACCACGCCCTCCACCAGCGAAAGCACTACACCGATAACGGGAATGGCAGCGATAACCTCGAGCACGACCGAAATAACGCTCGAAAAGACTCCGAGACCAAACGACGTGGAACGCATGAGTGGACGGTCCATGCCGTCATCGACCTTGAGCGACAGATCGCGACCCCACTCGATACCGAAGCCGGAACCGCACACACTCGCAATGCAAGCTGCCAAAAAGCCGATGGCAGCCGCAATGCCGCCAATAACGGGAATAAACAACACGAGCACCGACACAACGCAAATCAGCGCCGGCAAAAACGCAATTTGGCATACACGCTGAAGCACGCCCGGAGTCTTGGTCATATCTTGGAACGCCTGAGCCACACAGCCCTTTGGCGCATTCGCCACGGGCGGCTGCGGAACAAACTGCTGGGACTGAGGCTGTCCCTGGGGAGCGGGGCCAGCGGCACCGGCATTAGGAGCACCACACACGCCGCAGAACTTGTCGTTATCGCCCATGGGGGCGCCACACTGCGAGCAGAACATAGAATCATCCCTTCGTATCTTGAACGAATCACTTGGATCGCAAACGATGTCTTTAGCATCATTATTGCCCAATGTGGGGTCAAATACTCAAAGATGACCGATTTGCAAGGTGCACGGCGCCAGCAGGCGGTTCGTTGAATACGTCTGCGCTAGTTCGTTCCGCGGAAGCCCTTGCCGACGATCTCGGAGCTGTCAACGATCGTGATAAAGGCACCCGGATCGACTTCGCGCGCATAGCGGCGCAGTTGCACGGCCTCGCGACGGCTCAGCACGCTCATGATCACCGTCACGCACTTGCCCGAGAAGGCACCGTAGCCGCGGCTGATGGTCGCCGTGCGGTTGAGATGCTTGACGATAAACTCCTCGACCTTAAGGGGCTCGGAACAAATGACCGTGCAGACTTTGCGCAGGTGAATGCTCTCAATGGCTTTGTCGACCACAAGCGTCTTGGCAAACAGACCGAGCACGCAATACAGACCGACACGCGGGCCATACAAAAAGGCCGCGATGGTCACGATGCCGATATCGACCAGCAGTAGGGCGCGGCCAATCTCGAGCGTCGTGCGGCGCTTGAGGATCATGGCAAGAATGTCCGTGCCACCCGTCGAGGCGCCGATGTCAAAGACAATAGCGCTGCCAAGCGCCGGCAAGATGACGGCAAAGCACAGGTCGAGCCACATATCGCCCGTCAGAGAGACATCGGTCGGAATGAAGAGCTCAAACAGCGAGACATAGGCCGAAAGCGCAAACGAGGCGAAGACGCTCCACAGGATTGCCTTGCGCTCCAAAAAGATAAAGCCCAAAACGACGAGAACCGCGTTGATAATCCACATAAAGACGCCGACGGGCAGGGTCGGGAACAGCGTGGACAGAATGACCGACACGCCCGAGGTACCGCCAAAAGCAAAGTGATTAGGGGTTTTAAACGCAACGATGGCGAAGGCCGTAAGAATCAGACCCAGATTGAGCTCGGCAAAAAAGCGCGGGAAGCCTGGCTCCTGGCTGCGCTTTTGACCGGCACGCTCGCCGCGTTCGATATCGGTGCGATCAACCACGCGCTCCATCGGCACCACGGGAGGACGATGCACCTCCTCGGCAGCACGCGATGCCGCCTCTGCAGCGGCGGCCTCAATCGCCCATGCCTTGCTTTCTGTTTCGTGCTCGTCGGCCATTACGGCAACTCCTCGTTAACAATTTGGAAACAATGCGCTCATTAGCGTAACGCGGAACGTGGGGATTGCAACCCTTAGTTAGACGAGCGGTATGACTATATCGGGAGCGTACAAAAACAGCCGGCCACGCTTTTGCTTGCGCGGTCGGCCGTTTAACGTTTTCGCAGATAAAACCTGCCAAAACAAACCTGTCTTTTTGGAAGGTTATTCGTGCTGGCTGGTGCGGTGCTCGTACTCCTCGGGGGTGATGACGTCCTCGATACGCAGGTTGACGCCCGCCACCTCAAGGCCGGTCATCGCGGCAAGGCGCTCGGTGACACGTGCCTTGACATCGTCGAAAATCGCGGGCGCATAGGCGCCGTACTCGATAATGACGGAAATGTTGACGACCACACGATTGTCATCGGTGACCTCGACCGTCACGCCCTTGGTCAGATTCTCGGCACCAAACTGCTCCTGCACAAAGTGCATGAGGTTACCCTTCATGCCCAGAACGTGCGGAACCTCGCGAGTGGCCATGGCAACGATCTTCTCGATCACACCGTTGGAATAGGTCAGCGAGTCCTCGGACTCGTCCGCCTCCTCGTCGTCCTCATCCTCATCGGACTCGGCCTCGACGAGCGCCTCATCCTCGAGCGTTACGTCCTCGGCCTCGGCGGTGACGGTCTCGTCTGCCTCGAGCTCGGTATCGGCCACATCGACCTTCGTATTAAAAGCCATGGTTCCTCCTTATGCCTGCCGCGGATGCGACAGTCGAATACATATTAGCGGCCGCTAAACAGACGGCCGAAGAAGTTGACGATCCCGTTCTCGCCGTCGCGAATTTGGCCGATCACAGCGCCGATCAGCACGAAGAATGCAATGACGAGCGTGTCCCACAGGCCCAACGTGAGCACCAACACAGCGAGGATAAAGCCAGCGACGGCGCCGAGCGTGGTGTTGGGATGACGCACAGCATAGCTCCAGATGGCAGCGCCCGTACCCTTGATGAGACCCATAGCCTCGTCAAAATCCGCGGCTGCCGCATCTTGCAACTCGGTTGCCTCTGCTTTGGAATCAACAGGTTCGCTCGCCGGCGTGGCGCTCTGGTCAATCG
>UROJ01000200.1 GCA_900549335.1 uncultured Collinsella sp. | reverse complement strand
GGAGATGAAGGGCAAGGAGTTCCGCCGTCGCGTCAAGGAGCTCGCGGCAGAGCTCAACATGGATACCGCCTACCTCAACCGCGAGCTGGGCGTGGGCTTCTCGGGCGGCGAGAAGAAGAAGGTCGAGATGCTCCAGCTCCTGTTGCTGCAGCCCAAGCTCGCCATCCTCGACGAGACCGACTCGGGCCTAGACGTCGACGCCCTGTCCACCGTCAGCCACGGCATGGACGCCTACCGCAAGAGCTGCGACGGCTCCATGCTCATTATCACGCACAACACGCGCATCCTGGAGCACTTGGATGTCGACCGCGTCCACGTTATGGTCAAGGGTCACATCGTGCGCGAGGACGACGCCTCGCTCATCCCCTGGATCGACAAGAACGGCTTTGAGACCTTCGAGCGCGAGGCCGCCGAGCAGCGCGCCCAGGCCGAGGCCGCCGCTGCCGAGCAGCAGGCGTAAAGGGGCGACGCAATGACCAAGAACCGCACCGAGGTCGCGGACATCGACCGCAGCCTCTACGACTTCACCTATGGCGAGGAGGGATTCGAGCGCCTCGACGCCGGCATCACGCCCGACATCGTGCGCGAGATCAGCGCCAAGAAGGACGAGCCGCAGTGGATGCTCGACCTGCGCCTCAAGTCCCTCGAGATCTTCAACCGCTTCCCGGATCCGACGTGGGGCCCCTCCATCGAGGGCCTGGACATGGACAACATCGTCACCTACGTCAAGCCCAACACCGACCAAAAGCACGACTGGGAGTCGGTGCCCGACGACATCAAGAACACCTTTGAGCGCCTAGGTATCCCCGAGGCCGAGCGCAGCTACCTGGCGGGCGTCGGCGCGCAGTACGACTCCGAGCTCGTCTACCACAACATGCAGGACACCGCGTCCAAGATGGGCATCGTCTACTCCGGCATCGAGGAGGCCCTGCACGACCCGCAGTGGGAGCCGCTCATCCACGAGAAGTTCATGACGCTCATCCCGCCCACCGACCACAAGTTTGCGGCCCTGCACGGTGCTGTGTGGTCGGGTGGCTCGTTTGTCTACGTGCCCAAGGGCACCAAGCTCGACTTCCCGCTGCAGAGCTACTTCCGCCTCAACGCCAAGGGTGCCGGCCAGTTTGAACACACGCTCATCATCGTCGAGGACGATGCCGACCTGCACTTTATCGAGGGTTGTTCCGCGCCCAAGTACAACGTGGCCAACCTCCACGCCGGCGCCGTCGAGCTCTTTGTGGGCAAGCGTGCGCACCTGCGCTACTCGACCATCGAGAACTGGTCCAAGAACATGTACAACCTCAACACCAAGCGTGCGCGCGTGGACGAGGACGGAGACATCGAATGGATCAGCGGCTCCTTCGGCAGCCACGTGGGCTACCTCTACCCCATGAGCGTGCTCAACGGCCGCCGCGCCTGCTCGAGCTTTACCGGCATCACCTTTGCCGGCGCCGGGCAGAACCTCGACACCGGCTGCAAGGTCGTGCTCAACGCGCCTGAGACCTCGGCAACCGTCGAGACCAAGGGCATCTCCAAGAGCGGCGGCATTCAGACCTTCCGCAGCTCTATTGTGGCGACGCCCAAGGCCGAGGGCTCCAAGGCAACTGTGAGCTGCCAGTCGCTGATGCTCGACGACCAGAGCCGCTCCGACACCATCCCCGCCATGGACATCCGCGCCAAGAACGTTGACATCGGCCACGAGGCCACCATCGGCCGCATCGGCGACGATAAGGTGTTCTACCTGATGAGCCGCGGTATCTCGGAGGAAGAGGCCCGTACCATGATCGTCAACGGCTTTGCCAACCCGGTCTCCAAGGAGCTGCCGCTGGAGTACGCCGTCGAGATGAACAACCTGATCAAGCTCGAGATGGAAGGAGCGATCGGATAATGAAACAGACCACGAACACCGCTGCTACCACCCTTGAGCAGGTCAACGCGATGCCGGCGGCCACTTGGAGTTGGCTCAAGATGAACCAGACCAAGCTCGAGCTCTCTGACGAGCTTGCCGCCGCTCCCACCGAGGCCGTTGAGGTCGAGGGCTTGGACGAGCAGTTTACTGGCATGGCAGACGCGTTCGAAGCCGCCATGGACGCCATCGCCGAGCGCTTCCCCGAGCGCCGCGCCTCCGCCCCCGGCGATGCTGCCGACCGCGCCCGCATCACGCCCGAGACCGAGCTCGACGTGCCCGCCACCTCCGTCTACCAGGCCGGCGCCATCAAGCTCGAGGAGGAGCTCTCTCCTGCCGAGGCCTTCGAGACTGGCATGGGCGAGGCTGCCTACACCTACCTGGCCGACCACGCCACCAAGCGCGTCGTCATCGATGTACCCGCATACAAGCACGCCACGGTTACCGCGCGCGTGAGTGGCGTCGACGCCGCCGTGACCATCGCCGCCATCGATGTCGTCGCCCATCCCCAGTCGACGCTCGATCTGCAGATCGCCCTTGACTCCCCCGTTACCGGCGAGGGTGTCGTGGGCTCCGTGCTACGCGTGTGCGCCCACGAGTACGCCACCGTCAACGTGACCTGCACGCAGACGCTCGACGATAGCTGGATCGCGCTCGACGACACCGGCCTGTTCCTGGACGAGGGCGCGCGCGTCAACGTGCAGCACACCGTCCTGGGTGCCGGCGCCAGCGTCACCGGACTTGCCGGCGACCTGCTGGGCGATACCGCCAAGGTCACCATCGATACTGACTACCTGGGCGCCCGCAAGCAGGTGCGCGACTTTAACTACGAGCTGCGCCACCGCGGTCGCAAGACCGAGTGCGAGATCGACGCCAACGGCGTACTGACCGGCACGTCCAAGAAGGTCTACCGCGGCACCATCGACCTCGTGCACGGCTGCAAGGGTGCAACCGGCACCGAGCGCGAGACGGTGCTTTTGGCCAACAAGGGCGTCGACAACAAGACCGTTCCCGTCATTCTCTGCGACGAGGACGACGTCGCCGGCAACCACGGCGCCACGATCGGCCACGTCCGCGACGAGCAACTGTTCTATCTCGCCTGCCGCGGCCTTGACCAAAACGCCGCCGAGGACCTGTTCATCCGCGCCAAGCTGGAGGACGCCGCGCTTTCCGCCACCGACGAGCGCACCCGCGCAGCCGTCGTCCGCTTGGGCAACAACCTGATCAACAACTTTGAAGAGGAGCTCGCATGATCGACACCGAGCACGTTAAATGCGATACCTGTACCGCACCGGAGCCTATGGAGC
>UROJ01000199.1 GCA_900549335.1 uncultured Collinsella sp. | reverse complement strand
TCCCGAGACCGTCTCGACCGACTATGACACGTCCGACCGTCTGTACTTTGAGCCGCTCACCTACGAGGACGTCATGGACGTTATCGACGTTGAGCGACCCGACGGCGTCGTGGTGACGCTCGGCGGCCAGACTCCGCTTAAGCTGGCGCGCATGCTCGAGGAAAGCGGCGTGAACATCATGGGCACCAAGCCCGATGCCATCGACTTTGCCGAGGACCGCGAGCGCTTTGCCGCCCTGCTCGACAAGCTGGGCATTATGTATCCGCCGGCGGGCCAGGCAACCTCGTTTGAGGAGGCCGAGGCCGTGGCCGCGCATATCGGTTACCCGCTGCTGGTGCGTCCGAGCTACGTGCTGGGCGGCCGCGGCATGATGATCGCCTACGATGCCGAGCATCTGCGCGATTACATGGCCGAGGCCGCGCGCATTAGCCCCGACTACCCGGTGTATCTGGACCGCTTCTTGGAGGGTGCGATTGAGTCCGATGTCGACGCCCTGTGCGATGGCGAAGAGGTCTACATCGGCGGCATTCTGGAGCATATCGAGGAGGCCGGTATTCACTCCGGCGACTCTGCGACCTGCATCCCGCCGTTCAGCTTTAGCGAGAGCCTGCAGGCAAAGCTTCGCGAGACCACGCGCCGTATCGCGATGGCGCTGGGCGTACGCGGCCTGGTCAATGTGCAGTATGCCATCAAGGGCGAGACCGTCTACGTGATCGAGGCAAACCCGCGCGCGAGCCGCACCGTGCCGTTTATCTCCAAGGCCACCGGCGTGCCGCTGGCCAAGTGCGCGGCGCGTATCATGGCAGGCGATTCCATCGCGAGCCTGGGCCTGCCGAGCGATGAGCGCCAGCTGGACTGGTTCTGCATGAAGGAAGCCGTTATGCCCTGGGGTCGTTTCCCGGGCGCTGACGTTATCCTGGGGCCCGAGATGAAGTCGACGGGCGAGGTCATGGGTATCGCCAAGAGCTATCCCGAGGCATACGCCAAGACGCAGCTGGCGATTGACTACAAGCTGCCCGACCCGAGCGCCGGCAAGGTGTTCATTAGCGTGTGCGACCGCGACAAGCGCCATATCCTTTCGGTCGCCCGTATCCTGCGCTATCTGGGCTTTGACATCTGCTCTACCGAGGGTACGGCACGCGTGCTGCGCGGCGGCAACGTGACGTGCGAGGTCGTGGAGAAGATTAGCGGACCGCACGACGGCGAGCGTCCCAACATCGGCGACCTCATCGCCGATGGCAAGATTGCGGTAATCATCAACACGCCGTACGGCCCGGGTTCGCGTGGCGACGGCTACCTTCTGCGCACCGAGGCCGTGCGCCGCGGCGTGACCTGCGTGACGGCGATGTCTGCGGCCAACACGTACGTGAGTGCCATCGAGGCCGTGCGCGAGGACGAGCAGGGTCACGGCAGCGCTAACGACATGGGCATGGACGTCATCGCCCTGCAGGACCTGCCGCAGTACACGGTGTAGTTGACCTGGCCGGCCGGGGCGGCAGCCGGACACTTTCTCTCGGAAACTGGGCTTCGCGAAGTTTTCCGAGAGAAAGGTCCGCCTCCCGCCCCGGCCTTCGGTGACTCGGGTGCACCGTGTGCTGCCGAAGGGGCTTGGCGCGATGACTAGGGCTGAATAAAAAAGAGTGCGGGCGCCTTCGTTCATTCGAACGAAGGCGCCCGCACTAATATTTCAGCCAACGTACGTCATAGCAATCCCCGGTAGGTCGAGGGTGCCCCGCGGCGGTCTGGTGTTTTCATCTGAACGACTTTGCGAAGCAACCGGAACTCATTTATTTCAGCCAACGTACGTCATGGCAATATCCGGAAGGTCGCAGGGTGGCGGCTGAGCCTTTCCTTCGGGAAACTTCGCGAAGCCCAGTTCCCGAGGGAAAGGCTCAGCCGCCACCACAAAGACCGCAGGGACGGGAGCAGCTATACTACTCTCAGTAGTTAAGGGTCGCGGATTGGCCGCGTCACCGCTCTCAACAGGAGGTCTTTGTTTATGGCAGATCAGAAGCCGGTTGTCGGGATCATCATGGGCTCCAAGTCCGATCTGGGCGTTATGGAAGGTTGCACCGCCGAGCTCGAGGCACTGGGCGTGCCCTATGAGCTTGTCATTGCGAGCGCACACCGCACGCCGGCGAAGGTCCACGAGTGGGCTTCGACTGCTGCCGACCGCGGCATCAAGGTGATTATTGCTGCTGCCGGCAAGGCTGCTCACCTGGGCGGTGTCGTGGCTGCGTTTACGCCGCTGCCGGTCATCGGCGTGCCTATGAAGACGAGTGACCTGGGTGGTATGGACTCGCTGCTGTCGATGGTGCAGATGCCTTCGGGTGTGCCTGTGGCCTGCGTTGCCATCAACGGCGCCAAGAACGCCGCCATCTACGCCACGCAGATTCTAGGCGCTTGCGACCCCGAGTACCGCAAGGTTATCGAGAAGATGAAGCAGGAGATGGCCGACGCCTAGGCGTTCTGCCGTTTCACCGCAGTATAAGGAGAGCCATGTCCGACTATCAGGGAAAACGATTCAAGGCTTCTCAGA
Organism: uncultured Collinsella sp.; assembly: GCA_900549335.1. Taxonomy (GTDB): domain Bacteria; phylum Actinomycetota; class Coriobacteriia; order Coriobacteriales; family Coriobacteriaceae; genus Collinsella. The sequence goes on along the minus strand of UROJ01000199.1, from coordinate 674 downwards.
TTCCCGATCCGTCGAAGCCGGGTGCTGCCCATGCGGCACAGCAGGGTCGGACATCCTCTCCTCAGCAGCCGCGCGCGCCGCGCCCCGTGACGCCGGCGACGCATCGTCGACAGGACGCGCCAGCCGCATATCGACCTTCATCTTATAGCAACGCTAAGAAGCCGCCCCGGTCTTCATCGCATGCCGCGCCGTCGGATTACACCGAGCCGCCGCGCAAAAAGCGCCGCTCCATTATTCCCATTCTGCTCATCATCATCGGCATCGGCCTGATTGTCGCCGCCGCCGCTATCTTTATCAATGCTCAGATTGGCTATAAACAGGCAAGCGATTCGTACCAGAAAATCGAGAAGCAATATGTAAGCGATAAGGACGCCAGCGGCGTGCCGATTATCGACTTCGATGCACTTGCCCAGACAAATCCCGAGGTTGTGGGTTGGATTTACGCGCCGGGAACCAACATCAACTATCCCGTGGTGCAGACCAACAACAACTCCAAATACCTCAACACGCTGTTCGACGGTACGGCCAATGCATCCGGGGCCATTTTCCTGGATAGCAATGACACCGCGCCGGGCATGGTGGATCAGCAGACCACGATCTACGGCCACCACATGAATGACGGGTCGATGTTCAACGTGATTTCGGACACCACTGATCAGGCAACGTTCGATAGC
>UROJ01000198.1 GCA_900549335.1 uncultured Collinsella sp. | reverse complement strand
GTCACGCTTACTGGCCGCGTCCTTGTACTCCTTGTTTGCCGCATCGTATGCAGACTGGGCAGATGCCACAGCAGCGTTGGCAGCGTTGGCCTTCTCCTGCGCGGCGGTGACGGTAGTCTGCGCAGCCTGCAGGTTCGCCTGTGCAGTGGCGTCTGCAGTCGCCGCGGCATCGAGCGCGTCCTGCGCGGTCGCGAGCTCGCTGGCGGCAGTGGTCTTGGCAGCCTCGAGCGCGTTCAAATCGATACCCGTGCCCGAGGTCGCGGCATCGAGTGCAGCCTGCGCCTGGTTGAGCTTCTGCTGGGCGTTATCGCGCGCGGTGGTTGCGGCTGCGAGAGCAGCAGCAGTCTCCTGCTTCTTGGCCTGGGCAGTCGTCAAAGCTGCCTCGGTATTCTGCTTTTCCTGCTGGGCGCTGGCCTCGGCAGCCTTGGCCTGGTCCAGATTGGCCTGTGCAGTAGTAACGGCCTTATTGGCGTCATCGAGCTTTGCCTGCGCGTCCTCGACGGCCTTCTTGGCGGCCTCGTACTCGTCCATACCCATGGCCTCGAGCTTGGCCTGGGCATCGTCGAGGGCCTTCTTGGCCTCATCCTGCTTTGCCTTGGCGTCCTTGAGCGCCTGGGTCTTATCCTCGACACTCTTGTTGGCTTGATCGAGCTGATCGTTCAGGTCGCCCAGCTTCTTCTGCTGCTGCTCGGTCTTTTCGACGGCGGCTTTGAGCTCGTCAATCTTCTCCTGGAGCGCGGCGACTTCTGCTGCGTTCTGCTCGATTTCGTTGTCGCTCACAGCCTGCGAGGCCTGATTCTTTTGCTGCTGCGCCTGCTTTTGAGACTGGCCCGCCGCGTCGGCCTTCTTCTGGGCGGCATCGTAGGCGGCCTGAGCGTCCTTGAACTGCTTTGCCGACTCCTCGGCCAGCTGGGCAGCCGTCTTTACGACCGCTTGGTTACCGGCGGCAACGGTATTCTCTACAGAACTACCCCCCCCCTGAACAGAATCGCCGTTATCGGTTGACGGTGCGGCGATTGCCGCCAGCGGCGACATGAGCGGCTGAGCGATGAGGCCCGCCGTCAAAACGGTTGCGACGGCGCGGTTGGCAACGCCCTTGACGTTGACGGCCTTGGCCCGAGGCTCAAAGTGTTGTGGACTGTAGTTTGCCATGGCTTTCTCCCTTTGACACGGATGTATCCATACGTATCAAACGGTAGCTGTCGATTTTTGAATTCTGTTGCGCAACATTGGCGACCAGCGGATTTTTTGAAATTAGCGCTCTCGTGCTTCACAATTTCGTCACATATGTAGGAGCTGGTGCATCATATTCTTGCGGGATCGAATTGAGCCTGTGATTTGCATTTGCTCCCGCGTCATCCGCCCTATCGGATTCCGCATCCAACAGACACCCCGCCCGCCACGGTGTAGAGTTAAGACAACGGGCGCGTTGCGCGGACCGCGCTGGAACGAGGTGGACATGGAACTCGACAAACAACAGATCAAGCGACTACGCGAACGCCATCACCGGCGCCACGGCATCCGCCCTGCTCATAGCGAAGCCATGGAAAACATCACCCGCTTCCTCAAGCGCGCGTCCAACATTCGCGAAGGACGCGCGCCCTATCACGTGATCCGCAAGCGTTTTGTAAACGGGGCACGCCTGACCGGCTCTCACCTGTGCATCCTCATCATCGCCATGCTCATCGCAAGCATCGGCCTCGATATCGACTCGGACATCGCCATCGTGGGCGCCATGCTCATCTGCCCGCTCATGGGCTCGGTCCTTGCCATGGCATACGGCATCGCCACGCTCGACCGCGAGATTACCGTCGAAGCCGTCGCCAGCCTTGCGCTGCAAATGGCCTTTTGCCTGGTCACCTCCACGTTGTACTTTAAGCTCTCGCCCCTTGGCGCCACCACAGCCGCCATTATCGACAACTCGACGCCCACCGTGTGGGACCTCGCTGTCGCGCTCGCCGGCGGCTTTGCGGGTGGCCTGGGCAACTCGCGCGACCAGGAACCCGCCACGCTCATCGCCGGTGTGGCCGTGGCAACCGCGCTGATGCCGCCCCTGTGCGCAGCAGGCTACGGCATCGCCATCGCAAGCGGATCGCTGTTTCTCTCGGCGCTCTACGAGTTTGGCATCAACGTCGTCTTTATCGCGCTGGCGGCCGAAGCCGTATTGCTTCTTTTGCGTGTGCCGCTCAAGCGCGACCTCAACGGCGACGGCATTGTGACCGCCGAGGAAAATGCCGAGGTCGACGAGCTGTCACGCAAGGTGCGCCGCCGCATTATTGTGGGCACGGTGATCTTTGCCATCCCCTGCATCGTTATGACCGCGGGGTCTATTGGCTCGGCGCAGGCCGGCGTGCAGGACGGCTACGGCGTCACCGAGACCACGCGCGAGCTTGCCGCGGTGCTGCCAGGCTTTAAGGATTACACCGTCGCCGTCGAGACCTCGGCTGCCGAGGGCGAGGAAGAGGGCATCGTCGAGCGCGAGGTTGTCGCCCATGTGACAACGAGCGAGGCGCTCGGGGCGCACGACCGCCACGTCGCCCGCAAACTCATCGACCTCAACGCACCCGAACTCGATCGCGTGGAGTTCGATGTGAAGTGATGCGGGACGCGAGGTGGACCCGGCACGAGAGCGCGGCCGCGGGGCACAGGCACAGCCAAGCGCGGCCCTACAGCTCGTACTTGTACACGCGGTAGATATACTTTTCGGCTTCCATCTCGTAGGTGGCGATGGGCAGTCCGCAGCGATCATCTCGTCGTTTGGCAGATAGGTCACGCTGTGCTGGCCCGCGTTGAGCGAAAAATCGCCCTGGGCTTGCAGCAGCTTGTCCTCAAAGCCCGAGCCGGCCCAAAAATCGGGCAAGCCCACGGAAGGCTGTAGCAAGGTCATTTGCGCAACATATGTCCAGCAAAAACGGGTAGTAGCCGGCACGGCTACCACCCGTTTGCCTCATATCTAGCCCAAAGCAGGCCAACTACTTCTTAATGCCGCGTCCCAGACGCTTGGCGACCGATGCAACGGCCTCCTCGCTGGCCGGTCCGCAGCTCACGCAGCCATCATGGGCACGCATCTGGCCGGTGACCTCGTCCATCGCGAGCGGCGCCACCTTCTCGAGCTTAAAGCCCTTGCCGGCGCGCATGTTTTCCTTGGCAACGCTGATCATGAGCTTAATACGGTTGAGCTGGTTGACCTCGGACGCACCAGGATCATAGTCCACCGC
>UROJ01000197.1 GCA_900549335.1 uncultured Collinsella sp. | reverse complement strand
GTTGTACTGTATCTGGCAAAAATCCCAGTCATATGCGTCAAGCATCGTCAGGAAATCAGCCGCGCTGCCGTGGTACGAAAAACCAATCTGGCGAATGCGCCCCGCCGCCTTTTGACGCGCGATCCAGTCCTCGATACCCAACGCCACCACGCGCTCCCACTGAGCGGGCGAAGTGATGTTGTGCATAAGGTAATAGTCGATATGGTCGGTCCGCAGGCGACGCAGTTGCTCGTCGAAGAACCGGTCGAAATCCTCCGCGCACTTGCACGAAGCGTGCGGCAACTTGGTCGCCAGCAACACCCGGTCGCGCAGCCCCAAGCGCTCAAGTGAGGCGCCCACGCACGCCTCGTTACCGGGATAGAGATACGCAGTATCCAGATAATTAATCCCCTGCTCCACCGCACGGGAAATGATGGCATCGGCTGTCTTCGCATCGGGGTGTCCCGGCGAACCGGGAAACCTCATGCAGCCCAGACCCAGAGCAGATATTCGGTTACCACTTTTGGGGTCAACGCGGTATTGCACGGCCCCTCCCTTCGCCATCAGCGCCCCGGCAAGGCGAAACACAATGGTCACGCAGCCGAAACATCGTGGAATCGCAATCGAGAACGTATCGTAACGCAGCAGAAATCGAGCTGTCACGGCACCGCTTTAACATCAGCAAAAAGCCCGATGAAAGGAGCCGACCATGCCCGCACTCGACCTTTGGAACCTTGCTTCCCAGCTCAAAAGCACCGATTATCGCTGGGTCGACCTCACCCATACGCTCTCGTGCGACACCCCGCACTGGTTTGGCTTTAAGCCGTTTGAGTCCACCAAGCTCTTCGACTATCTGCCAAACACGCCCGAGGACATGCTCGCGCCCATGCGCTGCTTCCAGTATTCGGTCGCTTCGCAGTACGGCACGCATGTCGACGCTCCGCGGCATTTCCATGTCGACGGCCGCTCCCTCGGCGAGATCGAGCCCATCGAGTTTATGCATCCGCTCTGCGTGATCGACAAGCACGAGGAATGCGCCGCAAACCCCGACTTTATCCTAACCGTCGAGGACCTCAAAGCCTGGGAGGACGAGCATGGTCGCATTCCCAAGGACGCCTTTGTCGCCTTCCGCTCCGACTGGTCCAAGCTCGCTGACCTCGAAAACAAGGACGAGGACGGCCAGCCCCACTACCCCGGCTGGGACCTCGACGCCATCAAGTGGCTCGTTGAAGAACGCAACATCGGCGCTATCGGCCACGAGCCGGCTGACACCGACCCGGCGAGCGTGACCACGCGCGAGGACGCCTACCCCTACCCCGGCGAGCAATACATCCTCTCGGTCGACCGCTATCAGATCGAGGTCATGGACCATCTGGACGAGCTTCCCGCCACAGGCGCCGTCATCTTCTGCACCTTCCCTAAGGTCCGTGATGGTGTCGGGTACCCCGCGCGCGTCTTTGCAGTCTGCCCCGCAGCGTAACGTCCAGGCAAACGTTTCTTTTTTATAACAGCCGCCCCGCGCACCCACCAATCACCCCGGCAGCATACAATCCATCAGGCGCCCCTTACGCGGGCGCCTTTTATATGGGGAGATGATTCACATGCAGATCAACAAGGTCGCCTTTATCGGCAAGGGCGGCGTCGGCCTGCTCTACGGCAGCATGATTGCCAAGGCCCTCGGCAATGACGCCGTCGAATACGTTATGGATGACGCCCGTTTTGAGCGTCACGCGGGCGATGCGCTCACCGTCAACGGAAAGCCTTGCGGTCTCACGTCCGTCCGCGCCAGCGAGGCAGCGCCCGCCGATCTGGTCATCCTGACGGTCAAGACCACCGGTCTCGACCAAGCACTCAAGACTATGGAGCGCGTCGTGGGACCCAACACGCTCATCGCCTCGCTGTGCAACGGTATTACGAGCGAGCAAAAGATTGCCGAACGCTTTGGCTGGGAGCATACCGTTCTTGGTATCTGCCAGGGCATGGACGCCGTGTTTCTCAATGGCGCGCTCACCTTTACCAATGCGGGCGAGATCCGCTTTGGTGCAGCCGCCGGCACGGACCCCACGACCGTCGCCGCTATCGACGGGCTCTACACGCGCTGCGGCATCGCCCATACCGTCGAGCGCGACATTGCGCACCGCATGTGGGCCAAACTCATGCTCAACGACGGCATCAACCAGACCTGCATGGCCTACGGCGGGACCTACGGAAGCGCCACGGAGCCGGGCTCCGAGCAGCGTCGCTGCTTTGTTTCCGCCATGCGAGAGGCGCTTGCGGTCGCCAATGCCGAGGGCATTGAGCTGACGGAAGCAGACCTGACGCAGATGGTGCATCTCATCGAGGGAATCGACCCCGCCGGCATGCCCTCGATGGCTCAAGACCGCGTCGCAAGGCGCAAAACCGAGGTTGATGAGTTCGCGGGCACCATCTGCCGTCTCGCAGCCAAACACGATATCCAGGCACCGCAAAACGAGTGGCTCTATCAGCGCATCCGCGATATCGAGAAAAGCTGGTAGCGCCAACGCGCCGCATTCAACAGCCTTAACAGCAAAGCCGCCGCAAGGGAACCTTTCCCCTGCGGCGGCTTTTATCTTCGTCTATGACCGGCAGCCAATCTCACAACAGTTAGCGTTGCGGCTCCGGCACCTCGTCCTCGTCATCGCGGCAAAGAACCACGCCCGCGCTTCCCAGCAGCGCGGCTGCGATCAGCGCACCAACCATGATTGGAGCAGCCCCGCATGACCCCTGCATGCCCGCAATGAGCGCGGCCGTAGGACCAAGGCAACCAAGCACCAATGCGACGGCGGCAACGGCGATATCTCGAGCATTCACAAGACCACTTCCTCCACGAGAAAGACCTTATTTCTCATGAACTAGTGTGCCCCGCGCCCATATGCGCGGCGTACTGCCACGGTAAGCGCTCTGTTAGCTCAAGCATGCACAAAAAACGGGCGCCTTTACGTTGCCCAAAAGCTCAATAAAGACGCCCGTCCGCCAAACATCTATGATGCCGACAAATTACCAACCGGTGTAGTAGTCGGTGGTTCCGGCAGCGCAGCCGGAGTCATAGACCTTGCACTCACCCTTGGATCCGGTAAACGTGGAGCCCTGAGCCTTATCGCCCGCGGCCACGACATAGTAACCATCGGAATCGCGCCAAAAGCCCTCGGAATCCTGCGTCCATTCGCCCGTGCGGTGGTGATACAACACGTTGCTGCTGTAATAGGTCTCGCGGCGGCCGTTATAGTTATTGAC
>UROJ01000196.1 GCA_900549335.1 uncultured Collinsella sp. | reverse complement strand
TGCAACCAGTGATTCCCGTCCCGCGCCCGAGCACTACCGCGATGAGCCGCAGATCTGTGCCACCGTCACCTCGCTCGAGGCCGCCGAGGCAGTGCGGGCGGAGGGTGCAACGCGCATCTACATGACCACCGACGCGCTCGATGCGGCCGAGCTCTCCCCCGCCGATGCATTTGAGCAGGGCATCGTACCCGTGCTCGACGAGGTCTGCCGCGCCGTTGACCACGTACGTGTCGACCCGTGGGTTGTTGCCGGCGCCACGGTCGCTATTGGCAACATCTCTGAGCTTGCCCTGGCCGCCCAGGTTGGCGCCACGGCCGAGATTCGCTCTTGCCTGCCGGTGCACAACACGCCCTGCATGGAGGCGCTTGCCGAGCGCGGAGCCGGTGCGTTTTGGCTCTCGCCCGAGATCACACTCGACGAGATTGTCTCGCTCGGCGCCGCCGCGCCCGCGGCTCTGGGCATCACCGTCTTTGGCCGCCCGCGCGTCATGACAAGCGAGCATTGCATTCTGCAGGTTGCCAACGGCTGTATCCACGATTGTGCCAACTGCCGCCTGCGTGCCCGCAAGCTCTCGCTCAAGAATATCGACGGCAAGATCATGCCGGTGCGTACCGACATCCACGGCCGCTCACGCCTGTACGACGCCTACCCCATCGACCTCACGCCGCAGGTACCGCAGTTGCTCGACGCCGGCGTCCGTCGTCTTATGGTCGACGGAACCCTGCTCGAGGCCGATGAGATTGGCCGTGCCGTCGCTCGCGTCCGTCGCGCCGTCGAGGCGGCTCAAGCCGGCCGCAAGCCCGCCGCCCGCCTGCGCGGCGCCACCTCGGGCTGCATGTTTGTGGGAATTAGCTAACCGAAAGGCTTACACGTGAACGAAGAACCTCAAGTCCTCTACTGCGACGCCTGGCTCATGGCCATCGACAAGCCCGCTGGCATGATCGTCCACGGTGACGGCACCGGCGAGCGCACACTTACCGACTACGCTAGCGACCTTTTGTTGGCGATGGGCGACGGCTTTGCCGCGACTGACATGCAGCCGCTCAACCGCCTGGACCGCAACACCACCGGCGTGGTGTTGTTCTCGCTCGACAAGCAGACGCAACCCGCTTTTGACCAGATGATCATCGACCACGCATTCGAAAAGCACTACCTGGCGCTCGCCGAGGGCAAAATCGACTGGAACGAAAAGCTCATCGACAAGCCCATCGCCCGCGACCGCCACGATAGCCGCAAGATGCGCGTTGGCGCCAGCGGCAAGCCGTCTCAGACGCGCGTCAAGGTACTCAAGCGTCTTAAGAGCCGCCGTGGCCTGCCCACGCGCTCGTATATTGATGTCGAGCTGCTCACCGGCCGCAAGCATCAGATTCGCGTGCACCTGGCCAGCGAGCGTCATCCCCTGGTTGGCGACGACCTGTACGGAACGCCGCGCCCCTGCGGCCTGATGCTCCACGCCCACAGCGTGTCCTTCACGCATCCCGTAACCGGCGAGCACATCCACATCGAAGCCCCCTGCCCCTGGGAGCCCTAAAACCTGCCAAAAAGGGACAGGCACCTTTGTGGTGGCTTTGTCGCAATGGCTCAGCCGCGGTCCCAAAACGTCTCGATCTGTAACAGTTAGAGCTCATTTTCCGGCCTATCTGTTACAGATCGAGACATTCGAATCCCCCTTAAGGGAAAATCTCAATCTGTAACAGTAACTCGGCAAAATCAAGCTCAGATGTTACAGATTGAGACAAAGGGACGGCGCGGTTCGGAAGTATCTCAATCTGTAACACCTGGCCCACTTTTAACGGTCTAGTTGTTACAGACTTAGACAAACCGGTAGACAACAAAAGCTGCAACGCCCGTGATGGACGTTGCCGCTTTTCTATTGAGAAAACTAAATGGTTTTGGCCTTAGCCCGTCCCCTGCTGTTAGACCGTGATGACGTTGTCCATTGCCCGGTACTTGGCAGGGACATCGCCTGCGGTAATAATCGTTGCGTCACGGAAGTCCGCGAACTTGACGGGCGCCACCATGCCAAATTTACTGGCGTCCGAGATTACGAAGCGCTTGGCCGTATGGCGCATCGAGATACGCTTTACTTGTGCCTCCTCGATATCGGGCGTCGTAAAGCCCTGCTCGGCGGCAATGCCGTTAGAACCCCAAAAGCCGCAGTTAAAGTTGTAGCGGTCTAGGGTTGCCAGAGCATCGGGGCCAACGAGCGCCTCGGTCTCGGGTTTAAGCTCGCCGCCCAGCACCACGGTGCGCATGCCGCGCACAGCGAGATGCTGAGCATGGAGCACGGAATCAGTCACATAGGTGACCGATTCGAGATGCGGAAGATGCTCGATGAGTCTGAGCGTTGTCGAACCCGAATCGATGTACACAAAGCTCTCGGGCTCCACGAGCGCCGCGGCGCGGGCGCAGATACGCTCCTTGTCGTCGTTATGGAGATCACTGCGCTCACTGATCGTTAGGTCGCGCGTCACGTGCGCGCGCTCAAGACTTGTCGCGCCACCGTGCACCTTGGCGATGCGGTGCGCTCGGTCGAGCGTCTGTAGGTCGCGTCGAATGGTAGAGGCCGTCACGCCCAGGGCATCGGCAAGCTCGGGCACCGTTACCGAGCCAGCCTGCTGCACCATCGACACGATCGTATTGAGCCTATCTTCCGCAAGCATCGCTTACTCCTCCTCGGGGTAGACGACTCCCCAATCGGCGCGGAGCTTGGTCATGAGCTCCATCACATCAGAAGCATAATCCAGAAGCTCACGCTTGGAATCGTCGCCGGCGACGGCCTGCTCGAGGTCAGCCATCTCGTAGCACAGGGCATAAGCCTCGGTGCCCGCGGCGACCTCCTCGCGATGACCGTCCGCGGTCCACACGATCGTCGCGTGATCGGCGCGCGGATACTCGTTGACCTCGACATAGCAATTGTCAAAGCTGATAACCGAGCGCTTTGGCTGCTTGGAGTGGAGCGTAAGGCTCACGACGCCCAGCTGCTGCTCGGCATTGCGGCAGACGATGCCGCCTGCAACGTCCACGCCGGTCTCGCAGGTGTTACCCAGAGACACGACCTCGACGGGCTGGCTCGCCATAAACAGGCGCATGACGGACAGGGCGTATACGCCAATATCGAGCATGGCACCGCCGGCGAGGTTGCGATTGTAGAAACGGTTGGTCAGGTCGCCGTACTCCTTGTAGCTACCAAAGTTGAGCTGAGCGAGGTTCATGCGGCCAAACTCGCCGGCATCCAT
>UROJ01000195.1 GCA_900549335.1 uncultured Collinsella sp. | reverse complement strand
TGCTGCGTTCGGTCTTTCGCGCGTGCATGGGTCGCCGGATCCAGCTGTTGTATATAGCAGGTCCCGCGGGTGCCGAGGGCGCCGCCGATGCCGCGGGACGCACGGGCAAGGGCATTATTGCGCGCGCAGCCAACGACCTGTGCCGCTACTACGCTGCTCGCGAGGGCGTTCAGACCAAGATCCTGCGTGTGCCCTTCCTGTATACCGCGTCTGCCGCGCTGGAGGACCCGTTTTTGGTGCCGCTGTTCGACGCGTGCTCAACCGGATCGGTCGCTCTGCAGGGCTCGGAGGATGCGGCGTTTCCGCTGCTGTGTGCCGAGGAACTCGCGGTACTGGTGCGCCGCATCTTTGATAGCTGGGACGCCTCCTTTGAGACGCTCGATGTTGCTGATGCCTTCCACCACACGGCGGGTGAGGTGGGCGACGCCCTCAAGGTGCTGTTCCCCAGCCTTTCCGTTGCCTATGGCGATTCTGCCGGCTATGCCCTGCCCGCCAGCGACGTCGCTCGCGTGCGCTATGGCTGGTTTCAGCGCTACGACTTGCTGCGCGATCTTTCGACCATTCGAGCGCGTTGGGATGCTGGCCGCGCAAAGAAGGTCAACCCGCTGCGTGCCGCCATCGACCGCATCCAGATGCGCTCGCTGCCCATCAAATGCCTGGAGACGGGCGTTGCCTGGGTTCTGTTCGAGGTGCTGGAGCATCTGTTCTCCCAATCGGCCCAGCTCAACGTGCTCGATTATCGCCTGCTCTACGTGGTGCTGATCGGCACGCTGTATGGCCTGGACTTTGGCCTGGTTGCGGCGCTGCTGGCGTCGGTGGGTTTGGCCGTGAACTACTTTACTCAGTACGGCTATACCTTCCAGGGTCTGTTCTACGAGCCGTCTAACTGGCTGCCGTTTATTGCGTACTTTGTGGTGGGTGCCGTGTGCGGCTATGTGCAGCTGCGCAACAGCGAGGCCATTAGGGCGGAGCGCGATCAAAACGAGCTCGTGCGCAACCGTAATACGTTTCTTACGCAGCTCTACCACGACGCGATCGAGGACAAGCGCGCGTACAGGCGCCAGATCGTGGGTCGCCACGACAGCTTTGGCAAGATCTTTGCCGTGACGCAGGAACTCGACGTACTCAACCCGCGCGACATCTATCGCAAGTGCTGCGAGCTTCTGGGCGAGATCCTCGAGAACGATTCGGTGGCGATCTACCATGTTTCGGGCGGGGCATCTGCACGCCTGGTAGCAGCAAGTCCCGCGATTGCCGAAGATGCCTCACGCTCGCTCACGCTTGAGCAGCTTGCACCTCTTTTGGGCGACGGGGGTCGTTCGAACCTGTGGGTGAACCGCGAGCTGACGCCGGGGCTTCCCATGTTTGGATACGCGATCGAGCACGACGGGGCACCCGCCGTGTTAATCTTTGTGCGTCGTGCGGCCGAAAATCAAATGACCCTCTATTATCAAAACCTGTTCCGCATCTTGTGCGGCCTGGTCGAAAGCGCGCTGGGCCGTGCCTTTGACTATGAGGCGGTGGCGCAGGATAAACGCTGCGTTGACGGCACTTGCGTGCTCAAGCAGGCTGCCTTTGGCCAAGAGCTCGCGGCGGCGCAGGCGCTGGCAGATAGCAAGATGGGGAGTTTTTTGCTCCTGCGCGTGGTACCGGGCATGGAGCCTGTCGGCGAGCTGGTGGGCGCAATTGGGTCGGCAATCCGCGAGAGCGACGCGGCGGGCTTGGTCGACGGCGACGTGCTCTACCTGCTTATGCGTCAGGCAAAGGCGTGCGATCTGCCCATTATCCGCGAGCGCCTGAGCGCAAAGCATATTGCGGTGGAGCCCGTCGACGGCGAGGACATCGTGGCGCTGTTGCAGCACATCTCTTACACCGGTGACGGTGAGGGGGGTGCCGCTTGATCTCGCTTGTCGTTGCTGCCGTCTTGCTGCTGATTCATGCGCTGGTTTGCCTGATGCTGTGGACGCTTATGAAGCTGGGCCTGCTGCCAGTGCGCGGGCACATGCTGGCCGTGATAGTGCTGGTGCCGCTGTGGGGCCCGTTGCTGGTGGTTCTGCTATCGGTCCGCGGCGCGATGTTTGGCGAGGGGCTGAAAGAGTCTGCGCTGGAGTCGCTGCGCTTCAACGACGACCTGCATCGTAGTATGTCGGTATCGAGTGGTGAGGACGATACAGGCGTAGTGCCGCTCGAGGAGGCGCTCATCGTCAATGACCCGGCATACCGGCGCCGCCTAATGCTCTCCATGCTCACCGAGGAGCCCGACGCGTACCTGGCGCAGCTGCAGGCGGCTAAGCTTAACGACGACGTTGAGGTGGCGCACTATGCCGCGACGGCGGTGGCGCAGATCTCCAAGGAGTCCGACCTTAAACTGCAGCAGCTGGAGCGCGCCTTTAAGACGGACCCGAGCGCGCAAAACCTCATCGAATACTGTGATTTTCTTGGTGAATACTTGGGCTCGGGCTTGGCCGAGGGGCGCGTGGCTCAGATTCAGCGCCAACAGTACGCGCGCCTGCTTGCGCGTCGCTGCGAGCGCGAGGATACCCTTGAGCTGCGCATTCGATACGCGACGGCGCTGGCCGATGTCGGACAGATCGACGAGGCGCAGACCGTGACCGACCAGCTGGTGCTCGACGTGCCCGAGGAGCAGGAGGTTTGGATGCTTTGCCTGCGCCTGGCCGTGATGCGCCGCGATGGTGACGAGGTCCACCGTGTGATCGATGCGATCGACAATCAGCATGTGTATTTGAGTGCCGCCAACCGCGAGCAGCTGGCGTTTTGGCGCGACGGGGAGGAGGCCCGATGAACGTGGCGCAACATATCCGCGACCGTGCAGGCCGCTTTCGTTGGATGGGACTCCTCGTGGTGTGGGCGGTCTTTATTGCTATGGCCGCCGTGCTGCTGGTGGAGCGTGCCGGCGTGCAGTACAGTGCGGGCCAGCACAAACTGGGCATGCTCGCCGCCACCGACGCTACGCCTGCAAGCTCGGCAATCTTTGGCCAAAAGCCCTCGTGCCTGGTCATTACCGATTCCGATCAAGCTGGCGTCGAGGACGTAAAGGAGCAGTTCGACCAGATCCTGCTCGACATGAAGATCGCGCACCGCGACGTGGACCTTGCCCTGGATGGTGCGGATGCCATTCCCTCGCTGACCTCCTTCGATCGCGTGATTTTGCTCATGCCGTCGCTCGATGGGCTCGGTACGCACCTGAGCGACATTATGAGTTGGGTGAGTGCCGGCGGTTCG
>UROJ01000194.1 GCA_900549335.1 uncultured Collinsella sp. | reverse complement strand
GTCATAGCGCTGTTCACCAGATCGTTGAGCTCATCGATATCCAGCGCACCGATGCTGTAGAGCGTGTAGTCGCCCACCGTGCCGCGGCTCGAAAGCACCATCACGGCTTCGTTGGCAGACGTGGGCCAATGACCGGCGACGACATCGTACTGACTGTCGAGCAGGCTCTGATCGTCGATCATCTCGTTAAAGACCGAGGTTCCCATAGAATCCATGCTCACCGTTGCCGCCGAACTCGCGCCTCCGCTCATGGCCTCGGTCATGGCGTTGGGCACCAGTCGGACAGGCTTCTCATCGCCCTTCCCGGCACGATAGACAACCGGCGATACACCGTAGCCGTACTGGATGGCATTGACCTCTTTATCGATGCCATCGCCACCGGCATCGAGCCATGCCTTAAAGCTCGTCATGTCGTTGGACTTAACGCTCGCGAACATATCCTTTACGGCCGTGACCACGGGGATTTTATCGGTTCCCTTAGCCTTGCCGCCGGCACTGTCGTCGGACGAATCCGCGTTTTCAGGCGAACCATCATCCACAGCCCCCTGTCCGCCCATCATGGACGACAGGTCGTAATCCTGCTTGGAAATGGTGAGCGGGTAGCTCGAGAGCGTATCCTCCTCGACCTTTTTGATGTAGCCGTTTACGCCGTTGGACAGCGCCAGAATCGCCGCGATACCGATAATGCCAATCGAGCCCGCAAAGGCCGTCATAGCCGTGCGGCCCTTTTTGGTCATGAGGTTTCGGGCAGAAAGCCCCAGCGCTGTCACAAAGCTCATCGAGGTTTTGCGCGTAGGCTTAGCCTCGCGACGCGCGGCCTTTGCTACATCAAAGGGATCGGAATCGTCGGTGATCTTGCCGTCCGCCAGGTTAACGATGCGCGTGGCATATTGGTACGCCAGCTCAGGATTGTGCGTGACCATGATGACCAGGCGGTCGCGCGCAACGTCCTTGAGCAGATCCATGACCTGTACGGATGTCGTTGAATCCAAAGCGCCGGTCGGCTCGTCGGCAAGGACGATCTCAGGGTCATTAATCAGGGCGCGGGCGATAGCCACGCGCTGCATCTGCCCGCCCGAAAGCTGGCTCGGACGCTTGTTAACGTGCTCGCCCAGGCCGACTTTCTCCAACGCCTCGCGCGCACGCTGGCGACGCTCGGCATGCCCCACGCCCGTGAGCGTCAGCGCCAGCTCCACGTTTTCCAAAATGGTCTGATGCGGAATGAGGTTATAGCTTTGGAACACGAAGCCGATGCGGTTGTTACGATAGGCGTCCCAGTCGCGGTCACGGAAGTCCTTGGTCGAGATGCCGTCAATCAGCAGGTCACCAGAATCAAAGTGATCCAGTCCGCCGATAACGTTGAGCATCGTAGTTTTACCCGAGCCCGAGGGACCCAAAATGGCCACGAACTCGTTATCGCGAAAAGACAGGTTTACGCTGTCGAGCGCCACCTGCGCAAACGACTGCGTAACGTACCTTTTGCAAATACCTTTGAGCTCCAGCATGGACGACAACCTCTCCCGCGCGGGCACGCTCGCCCGCTCTCCCCCGCCGTTCGTATTCGACGCGTTTGTCCTACTCTATCCCCATTTTTTGCCGGCGCCAGTGAGGAATGTAACGAAGCGCGCCAAAAAACGAACGGGACGACGCCCAAAAGAAGAGGTCCCGAGCGGGACCTCTATATGGTGGAGCTTATCTTGAAAGGTAGCAGACTACTTCGCACAGCGACACACGATCCTCGCTATGCTTTACGCGTTGTTTACTGTTCGCTATTCGCAATCGCCTGGTCGATAAGCTTGTCGAGTGCTGCGCGCTGCTCGGCGGAGCTGATGGCTCCCACGATTGGATCCCCTACGATGTTGCCATTCTGATCGATGACATACGTTGTCGGGAACGAGAACAAATTTGACGTAAACTTACCGGCCTCGCTATCCGACTTGAACCAGATGTTCTTATATGTCACGCCCTTCTTGCTCAGCACGTCCTTGGCGTCTGCAATCTCGCCCTTGTTGCCATCGAGCGTAAAGGAATTGACGCCCACGACCTGGCCGCCCTTCTCGGCAAGCTCCTGATTCAGTTTCTCAAGATCGCCCAGCTCGCCCACGCACGGCTTGCACGTGGTGAACCAGAAGTTCATGACGGTGACCTTGTTCTTAGAGAACAGCTCGTCACTGTTCACGTCGTTGCCATCCAGGTCCTTGCCCGTAAAGCTGGGGAACTTCGTCGCCTCGCTCGAAGCATTGGCACCAGCCGTCATGCCAGCGGTCGAAGCGTCGACGCTCTCGCCTGCACTCGGCGTGCTTCCACAGCCGGGGAACTCCTTCTCCAAGCTCTCGAGCTTGTCCTCGATCTCCTTGATCTGCTGTGCACCGGCCTTGAGCGTCTTAAGCTCATCCGCCGTGAACTCATCCTTGGCGCCGTCGATGGTTTTGAGCAGGAAATCGCCGTAATTGCTACCGTCCTCAATCATTGCCGATTCTTTATTTGCCGCATTGAATACCTTTTCCCACAGCGCGTTATCACTCGAAAAGATCTCGTTCTCCTTCTGCATGAGCTTCGCATACAGCTCGGCGGCCTCGTCGGCATTGGCCGGCTTCTGCGCAGTGAGTTCTGCGATCTTAGGATCGGAGCTCGCAGATTCGCTCACATTGCCACCGGGCGCCGAACATGCCACAAGGCACAAGGCCAATACCGGCACCATAAACAGGGCCGCAATCTTAGAAAGCTTCATAGTCATTCCTCCGTTTTGTCGAAGCTTGTTTACTTTTTATCGGCGATCAAGGGAAGCTTTTCCGCCGACACATCCAGGCCATAGCGATAGCTGATGGCATCGACAGGACAGGCCCCAATGCACTTTCCACACCGGATGCATTCGGCATGATTGGGCGCGCGGACCACATCAACGTCCATCTGACAAACCCTTGAACACTTGCCGCACGAGACGCATTTGCACGCGTCAACCTGAATCCCCAACAAGGACACCCTATTCATGAGCGCATAGAATGCGCCGAGTGGACAAATCCATTTGCAGAAAGGGCGGTAGAACAAAACGCTCAGCACTACCACGGCAATGAGAACGGCAAGTTTCCAGGTAAAGAGCTGCCCCAGCGCAGATCGAATGCCGGCATTGGCAATGGCCAGCGGAATGGCGCCCTCGAGCACACCCTGTGGACAGATGTACTTGCAAAAGAACGGGTCCCCCATCCCCAGATCGTTGACCACCAGCGCAGGCAGCACTACCAC
>UROJ01000193.1 GCA_900549335.1 uncultured Collinsella sp. | reverse complement strand
GTGGGCTCGGAGCTGACGCCCGAGGACCTCGATGTCGACCGTACCCTGCGTCCCCAGCGCCTGGACGACTACTGCGGTCAGGAGCATATTAAGCAGAGCCTTCGCGTGCTCATCGAGGCGGCGCAGAGCCGTGGCGAGACGCTCGACCACGTGATCTTCTCGGGCCCTCCGGGTCTGGGCAAGACCACGCTGGCTACGGTTATCGCCAACGAGCTGGGCGCTCAGATCAAGACGACGAGCGGTCCGGCCATCGCGCGTACCGGTGACCTGGCGGCCATCCTGACTAACTTGCAGCCGGGCGACGTGCTGTTTATCGACGAGATCCACCGCCTCAACCGCTCGGTCGAGGAGGTCCTGTATCCTGCGATGGAGGACTTTGCCCTCGATATCGTGATCGGCAAGGGTCCGGCCGCACGCTCGATTCGCCTGGATATCCCCAAGTTCACGCTGGTGGCGGCAACGACTCGCTCGGGCATGTTGACCGGCCCGCTACGCGACCGTTTTGGCATTTCGTATCGCCTGGATTACTACACCGTTGAGGAGCTCGCCCAGATTGTCACGCGCTCGGCGACCATCCTGGGTGTGACAATCGACCATCCCAGCGCGCTCGAGATCGGCTCGCGCTCGCGTGGTACGCCGCGTCTCGCCAACCGTCTGCTCAAACGCGTGCGCGACTATGCGCAGGTGCGCGGCAACGGTCCCATCGAGCTCGATATCTGCCGTCAGGCGCTCGAGTTCTTTGAGATCGATGAGCTTGGTCTGGACTGGATGGATATCCGCATCTTGGAGACGCTTGCCAAGACGTTCTCCGGCCGTGCCGTGGGCCTGACGACACTTGCCAGCGCGGTGGGCGAGGACCCGGGAACGCTCGAGGATGTCTATGAGCCCTATCTGCTGCAGTGCGGGTTGATGATTCGTACGCCGCAGGGCCGTCAGGCAACCCTTCGCACCTTTGAGCACCTGGGGATTGAACCTACCGTTTAGGGCGCTTTGTTTTGGCGGGCTGTTGGGCTATCGCTGGGCATCGGGTAAACATATCGCCGTTCATCGGTTATGGGTGTTTTACTATTGCGCGCCCGTGCTATGCTGAATTGGTCTTTTTCTCATTCGGTAACGAAAGGACCGCCCATGCCTACTGACATCGAAATCGCACGTTCTGTCACGCCGCTGCCTATTACCGAGGTGGCCAAGAACGCCGGCGTCGACGTTAAGCACCTTATTCCGTACGGCTTCGACAAGGCTAAGGTCGACTATTCACTGCTCAACGAGCCGACTGACCACCAGGCCAAGCTCGTCCTCGTGACTGCCATCAACCCCACACCCGCTGGCGAGGGTAAGACCACCACGACCATCGGTCTGGCCGATGGCCTGCGCCGTCGCGGCGTCAAGAGTGCCGTGGCCCTGCGCGAGCCTTCGCTCGGCCCCGTCTTTGGCGTTAAGGGCGGTGCTGCCGGCGGCGGCTGGGCTCAGGTCATCCCCATGGAGGATATCAACCTGCACTTTACCGGTGACTTCCATGCCATCGGTGCTGCCAATAACCTGCTGGCCGCCATGCTCGACAACCATATTCAGCAGGGCAATCAGCTCGGTATTGACGTTAAGCGCATCACTTGGAAGCGCGTCGTCGATATGAACGACCGTCAGCTGCGCCACGTCATCGACGGTATTGGCGGTAAGGCCCAGGGCGTGCCGCGCGAGGACGGCTTCGACATCACCGTCGCCTCCGAGGTCATGGCAATCCTGTGCCTGTCTACGAGCATTAACGACCTCAAGGAGCGCCTGGGCGAGATCGTCGTCGGCTACAGCTTTGCCGGTGAGCCCGTCCGTGCCCGTGACCTTAAGGCCCAGGGTGCCATGGCCGCGTTGCTTAAGGATGCGCTCAAGCCCAACCTGGTGCAAACGCTCGAGGGCACGCCCGCGTTTGTCCACGGCGGCCCCTTCGCCAACATTGCCCACGGCTGCAACTCTATCATGGCCACGCGTATGGCGATGCGCTTTGGCGATGTCGCTATTACCGAGGCCGGCTTCGGTGCCGATCTGGGTGCCGAGAAGTTCCTCGACATTAAGTGCCGCATGACGGGCGTTCGCCCCAGCGCTGTTGTGGTCGTCGCCACTGCCCGCGCGCTTAAGTACAACGGCGGTGTTGCCAAGGCCGACCTCAATGAGGAGAACCTCGAGGCACTCAAGGCTGGCATGCCCAACCTGCTGCGTCACGTCGACAACATCCAGAACGTTTATGGTCTGCCCTGCGTGGTCGCCATCAACCGTTTCCCGACGGACACCGAGGCTGAGCTTGCTCTCATCGAGTCCGAGTGCCAGAAGCTCGGCGTCAACGTTAAGCTATCCGAGGTCTGGGCCAAGGGCGGCGAGGGCGCGCTCGACCTGGCCGATGAAGTCATGCGTCTGATTGAGCAGCCGAGCGAGCTCAAGTTTGCCTACGAGGACGGCGCCGATGTTGCCGATGCCCTCGAGGCCGTCGCCACCAAGGTTTACCGCGCCGACGGCGTCGACTTTACGCCGGCTGCCAAGCGCCAGCTCGCCGAGCTGCGCGAGAACGGCTTTGGCAACCTGCCGGTGTGCGTCGCCAAGACGCAGTACAGCTTTAGCGATAACGCCAAGGCGCTGGGCGCGCCCGAGAACTTCCGCATCACCGTGCGCGAACTCAAGGTTTCCGCCGGTGCCCACTTTGTGGTCGCGCTGACCGGTAGCGTTCTGACCATGCCGGGCCTGCCCAAAGTTCCCGCGGCCGAGAACATCGACGTCGATAACGACGGTAACATCACCGGTCTGTTCTAAGCCTGTTGCCCATAGCTGCTTGCCCGCCCCGTCGCGCCTACCAAGGCCCGGCGGGGCTTTTGTTTTCTAGCCGCGCTGGAGGCCGAAGAGTTTGGCGTTGCGCTCGGCGACCATCATGTTGATATCGGCGATTTCCATCTCGCCGTCAATGTAGGGCTGGTAGGTGCCATATGGATCGCCGGCTCCCAAGCTGCAGCTTCCGCAGTTATCGCAGCTGCCGATGCCGCAGCCGGCGAGTGCCAGCTTGATGATTTCCTCGCGCTCGGCACGCGTCGTGTCTTTGATGAGCTTGCTTTTTGCCATGACGTTCCTCGATTCGCCTGTTGCTACCTGTCGCGCATGTCTTGTAGATACCGACGGGCTTTGCCCATCATAGGCTTTTGCGCGGGTAGAATGCATGGATAACTTGATGCTTACAGGCGACGGAAAGGAATCGTTGCATGGATCAGGAC
>UROJ01000192.1 GCA_900549335.1 uncultured Collinsella sp. | reverse complement strand
TGTAACAGCCCCACAGATTGGCATACTGCTGATACCACTTTGACCGGGGTGAGAATGTCTGACGACCGAACTCGGCTCGAATGACAAACATCTCCCCGACCAGGCTGTCGCACGGCCTGGGATCTCCCGTAGAGTTATAGGTCGAGACCACGTCATTGGCACGAGAAACATAGCCGTCGAGCATGTTGTACTTGGTCACAAGCCAACTGTGAATGCTCTCTTCCTCAGCAGCGGAAAGGCCACCGGAGTTTGCATCGTTGTCAGCGTTGCCGCCCGTCGAGCCGCCGTTTCCAGACCCTCCGGTAGAGGAACCCGACCCAGAGCCGCCGCCCGAACTCGATGAATCCGAGCCGGAGCCAGAATTATCCGAGCTACCGGGCTTTCCGGACTGCTGGGCGTCCTGCTCCTTCTGCTGCTCGACCTTATTCACCGTTGCCGCCACGCTATTGTTGGACAACCGATCGATGATCTTGGTGTTGGTGAGCACGATGGTTTTGCCATTGGCAAGCGTGACTTCGTTGTCCGGGGCCTCGGCGCCGTCCGCATCGTCGGTGCCAAACACAATATGCGCGACCACACTTGCCCAAGCATATCCAGTCGTGGTACCCAGATCACTTTTGACCTCATGCCCCACGCGCGGTTCGCGTGCGGCATGTGCCTGCATCATGGACGGCACGGTCATGCCATAGGCAGAAACGCCAGCCATGACCAGCACCAGCGAGCACGATAGCAGTGCGTACGCCCGCGGCGCCAAGCCCAGTCGGCGTCGCATGCGCACCGCGGCGCCGCGCTTTGTCTGAGTGCCACCGGGCCGCATGCGTTCTCCTCCAAGAAAAACACGCCGCTCAGAAGCGGCGCATTCATTCAAATCCATATTTGAGTGTATCAGCGAACCCAAAAGGTTGCGCAACGAATGGGCAAATTAAGGATGCGAGCGAAAGCATCCATGCGATAAGCGGATACGAAGCATCTTTGTTGCACAACAAACTCACAGTCGCACGGGGAAATTATGACTACCCCGTGCGTCGCGAGGAAAACATACGGCAGGGGCAGGCTCGCCACCTAAATCGCGCGGCGGGCCTCGATGGCGCGGCCAAGCGTAAGCTCGTCGGCATACTCCAGGTCGCCGCCCACGGGCAGGCCGCTCGCCAGGCGCGACACCTCGACGCCCAGCGGCTTGATGGTGCGAGCAAGATAGCTCGCCGTGGTCTCGCCCTCGATGTTGGGGTTGGTGGCGATGATGACCTCATGGATATCCTCGCGGCCCAGACGCACCAGCAGCTCGCGGATGTGCAACTGCTCGGGGCCAATCTTGTCCATGGGGCTGATCACGCCGCCCAATACGTGGTAGAGGCCGTGGTAGCTGCCCGTACGCTCGATCGCCTGGACGTCGCGCGGCTCGCCCACCACGCAAATGCGAGTGGTATCGCGCATCGGGTCCTGGCAGATGGAGCACTCATCGGCCGTGGCGTAGTTAAAGCAACGGCTGCAAAAGTGGACCTCCTGCTTGACCTCCAGGATGGCCTCGGCCAGGCGGCGGGCCTCCTCAGCATCGGCCTCGAGCAGGTAATAGGCGATGCGCTGGGCCGACTTGGGACCAATGCCCGGCAGACGGCCCAGCTCATCGAGCAGTTTTTGCAGACTGTGATTCGCACTCATATATATGCGTGTCTTAGAACGGCATACCCGGGATGTTGAGGCCGCCGGTGATGGCGCCCATCTGCTTGTTGGCGAGCTCGTTGACGCCGCGGACGGCCTCGTTGACGGCAGCCATGATCATATCCTGCAGCATATCGACGTCCTCGGGATCGAGGGCATCGGGATCGATGGTGAGGTTGACGAGCTCCATCTCGCCGTTAACGGTCACCTTGACCATGCCGCCGCCGGCAGAGGCGTCGACGGTCTGGGACTTGAGGTTCTCCTGCGCGGCGGCAAGCTGCTCCTGCATCTTGCGAGCCTGCTTCATCATCTGCTGCATGTTCATACCGGCCATGATGGCTCCTTTACGTGCGGCCGCACGCCGAGCTGCAAGGGCAGCCGGAGCACGGCGGAACTTTCAAACTCAAAAATCGTACCACGGCGCGCGGCGAGAGAGCGGGGCGGACGTGTTACCTCAGTCGATATACATGTCCTCCAATACAAACCGCACTCAAAGATTATGCAAGGTCGAATTATGCAAGGTTGCATAATATCGCACACTCAATCTAGTAGAGCCGAATCCGGCATTTCATGTGCGCCACTAAATAGCTAAATGCCGAACCGCTGCTCGAGGCGGCGCACATGGCGGCAGGGTATAATTTGATTGCCATAGATAGTAATTTGGAGGTGCCCCATGAATGCCCCCAACGCGCTCCAAAACATCCGCTCAAAACACCCCGTTGCATATGTGGTTCTCTATCTCTTTGTCGGCTGGGCATTGCTGGTTGTCATCACCCATGCCATAGCTTTTGGAGCAGAACTGCTGATAGCCAGCTCGGACCAGCCCGTCGTCAAATGGGAGACGACCGATGAGTGCACCGACGGAACCCGAACCGTCTACTACAACAGCCCGTCCCTCTATCAAGAGTTCAAGGTCAAGATAAAGGACTTCAAGATTGTCGATGCCGAGCTAGGCGTTTATTTGGCAATCGGAGCAACCATTAACGCCGAGCAAGTCGAGTACACGGACAGCCATGCGACGTATCGTATCGACCTCAGCATCCTAGGCCGACCGTCACGCACCTGTCTGCTCAAATGCGACATACGCGGCACCACACTACACATGTCCGAAATACAGATGCGCCCGGACAAGGGGTCCTCTTCTTGAGCAGTATACCCGCCTGCGCAGCTACTCCACCGGCTTGAAGATGGTGGCCTGGCCAAAGACGCTGCGGATGAGGGCCTTGGCCTCGTCCTCGGTCTGCGGGATGCTCGGGGCTGCGCCCTGATGGCCGAAGGGGCTGCCAGCACCGGGATTGGATTCCCAGGGAGCGGCGGGGACGTCGTCGTTTGCAGAGGCTGCGGGTGCCACAGCAGCGGCCTTGGTCGCGGACGCCGCACCCGGCACGTCGAACGGGGGCAGATCGTCCCCGCCGGCATCGGCAGCAAAACCACCGACCATAGCATCGTCGTAGGGCACCTGCTCGGATTCCCATGGCGCAGCCTGCGCAGGCGGCTGAGCCATGGGGACGGACGCGCGCTCGGGCGCTCGGGGCGCGGGCTCGGTCGGGAGCTTGCCCGTGGCAGGAGCACCGGCAGGGTTGTCGGAGCGC
>UROJ01000191.1 GCA_900549335.1 uncultured Collinsella sp. | reverse complement strand
GTGCTAGACTTCTAGTCTCACGGGGGCGTGGCGGAATTGGCATACGCAGGAGACTTAAAATCTCTCGCCGCAAGGATTGTGGGTTCGAGTCCCACCGCCCCTACCATGTATTACTTACGAGCCCGTGTCCCCCAGGGATGCGGGCTCGTTTCTTTTGGACGCCGTCAACTGCAGAGCAGCTCATTTGGGACGGGGCTTTTTTGACTACTTTTTCCGCCCACCCAATGAGTTTCCTACCACATTTTCCGATGGAAAAACGTGGTTGTCTCGCACATTTTCCGATGGAAAAACGTGGTTGTCTCGCACATTTTCCGATGGAAACACCCAAATGGCCTTATACTAACCGAGAGGGTTGGGAGGCAATATGCAGCGACAGCTTATGAGCGAACTTATCGCTTGGAAATCAAGGACGAATCGCAAACCTCTCTTGCTTAAGGGAGCCCGCCAGACAGGAAAGACTTGGCTTCTTAACGAATTCGCAAGCCAGCAGTATCGAAACGTCATTCGTTTTGACTTTATGCTCGAGCCGAGCACACGCTCGCTGTTCGATGGGGACCTCGACCCCAAGCGCATCATCTCCCAGATAGAACTCCTACGTGGCCAAACTGTAACGCCAGCAGACACGCTCATCATCTTCGACGAGATCCAAGAGGCCCCGCGCGGGATCACCTCGCTCAAGTACTTCAACGAGCTTGCACCCGAATACCACATCGTAGCAGCCGGTTCCTATATGGGCCTCGCGCTCCGACGCGAAAACGAGTCATTTCCCGTCGGCAAAATCGACCAGCTCACCATGCGTCCCATGGGGTTCGCCGAGTTCGTTCGTGCCGTCGACGGCGACCCGCTCGCCGACGCCATCCTTGCCGCAGACATGAACCTTCTAGCAAACGTTACCGAAAAGCTCGAACACTTGCTCAAGGAATACCTTGTTGTCGGCGGTATGCCCGAAGTTGTCTCCGCTTTCGCCGAGACACGCGACTTCATCGAAGCCCGAAGGCTTCAGCAGCAAATCATCGAGGCTTACGAATCCGATTTTGGCAAACATGCACCCGCCCGCATCGTCGAGCGCATGAGGTTGGTTTGGAAATCCCTTCCCGGCCAGCTTGCAAAGGAGAACAAGAAGTTTGTCTATGGCGCCCTTCGCCCCGGAGCGCGCGCACGCGATTTCGAGGAAAGCCTCCAGTGGCTCACGGACTACGGAATCGTTCATAAGGTGCCACGTGTTTCCGCTCTAAAGGCGCCGCTCTCGAGCTACGAAGACCTCTCGGGCTTCAAACTGTTCTGCATCGACACCGGCATCCTCGGAGCGCTCTCCGGTCTCTCTCCGGCCGTCGTTCTTAACGGATCCGCTGTTTTTACCGAGTTCAAAGGTTCGCTGACCGAACAATACGTCGCGCAAGAGCTCTTGCTCCAGGACAAAACTCCCGCGTATTGGTCCTCTACCTCCGGCAATGCCGAAACCGACTTTGCCATCGACCATGCGGGAACCGTGCTTCCGCTTGAGGTCAAGGCGGCAGAGAACCTTAAAGCGAAGAGTCTGAAAATAGCCTGCGAAAAATTCAAACTCGAGCGTTGCGTGAGGAGCTCCCTGGCGGCATATAGAGACGAGGGCATGCTCATCAATATTCCGCTTTGGGAGATTGGGCAGATCGACAAGCTGGCATAGGCGCTGTGGGGACGCCCCGCAAGGACTGTCCCCAGGTGCCGGCTGTTGAGTTGCGGTGGAATAGGGACTGTTTGGTGCCCGAAAGGGCGATTGTAGTCCGTATTTCACCGCAAATTATTTAGAGGGTGCTGAGAGTGGGGGTCCAGGCGATGGTGGGAGTCGCGCCGTCGAGAACCTCGTTGATGGTGGCGGCCATGCCAGCGAGTAGGCTGTTCTCGCTTACGGTGAGCGTCTTGTAGCCGCCGGCTCGCATGAGCTCGCGAATCACCACGGCACCTGCCAAGATCACGTTCGCGCGCTTGGGCTGCACGCCCGGCAACGCGGCAATGCCTGCAACATCCAACGCAGACATGCGCTCGATAGCGGCCGAAATCTGCTCCATCGAAAGCTCGCGCAGGTGCACAAAGTTCGAGTCGTACGGCTCCAGTTCGTGGACCAGCGCCACGAGCGTGGTAACGGTACCGCCCACCGCGACGAGGCGCTCGGCGCGCTCAAAGTCGACAGGCAAGCTCTTAAAGTAGCCCGTAAACTGCTCGCCTGCCCACGTGGCAGCGGCAGTAAGCTCGCCGCGCGAGGGTGGCAGCGCCGAGAAAAACCGCTCCGTCACACGGCGGCAGCCAATGTCCAGCGAGCGCGTCCCTTCCAGCGCAAAGACCCCGCGCTCCGGCGCATAGACGCCAGTCGCGAGCTCCGTGGATCCGCCGCCCGAATCGGCAACAATGATGCGCTCGCCGGCAAAGTCGTGCGCTACGCCAAAAAATGTCAGGTGTGCCTCGACCTCGCCCGGAATCACCTGCGGTTCGAGCCCCAGCCCGCGCAGGCCGTCCAACAGCAGTGCGGCGTTAGACGCATCGCGCGCGGCGCTCGTGCAGGTGGTGCAGATGCACGCGGCCCCAAAGGCACGAGCCTCGTCCACAAACATTCGGCACGCAGCGAGCACGCGCTCAACGGCCGCCTCGCAAAAGCGGCCCGTCGCGTCCACGCCCTCGCCCAAGTCGGTAATCTCGGTATGCTTAGACGATTCCACGATCGCCCCGCCCTCGACCTGCGCCAGCACCAGTCGCGACGACACCGTTCCCAGATCGATCGCCGCCACCTTATAGCGTTTGCAATTTGTCATTGCGGACTCCCCTCCGGGCGTTATTTGCCGTTGGACACGACCGTCTGGCCCTCGACGCCGTTAAAACCAAACAGCATGTCGAGCGCCTGGATGTACCACGGCGCGTCCTTACCGACTTCTTCGATTTCCTTGGCAACTTCGCTGGCCTTCTTGGCGTTCGACGAATTCTTGCTCGAAGACGAATCCGAATCGTCGTCCAGGCCCTGCACTTCAATCCTCTTCTCGCCGGGCATCACCAGGCCCAGATCCTCGGATGCCGCGTCCTTGATACCCTCCTCCGAGAGCAGCTTGTCGACGCTTTTTTGCAGCTCATCATTGTATTGCTGGCGAATCTCGACCTGCTTGGACAAGATATCGCTCGAACGCTTTGCCACGTACAGGTCGCGCACGGGGAAATACAGGCTCACGAGCACCAGGGCAACGACGATGCCGATAAATAGCCCTCGCTGAGGACCGTGGGTAAAGTCGTAGATC
>UROJ01000190.1 GCA_900549335.1 uncultured Collinsella sp. | reverse complement strand
CGACAGACACTATGACCCAATCCGAGGGCACTAAAAAGACAGGAGCCCCCGCTCGTGACCGCGGGTCGGGGCTGCGACAATGATGTCGAAGTGCCATAGGCGCAGCCGCGCCGCAACGAGGTTGGGAGGCTCCCATGCCAAAGTATTCTACCGCGTTCGGGATGGACGTCCACCTGAGGTCGACCACCGTCTGCGCCCTCGACGCGGACACCGGCGAGGCCGTGACGAGGAGGTTCCCCGGCAACCCCTGGGGCGAGATCGCCGGGTGGATGGATGGGTTCCCCGGGCCGTCGCTCGCGGCCTACGAGAGCGGCTACCTCGGCTTCGCCCCGCAAAGGGAGCTCGCCGGGCTCGGCGTCGAGTGCGTCGTCGCCGCGGTCTCGAAGATCCCCAGGTCGGCCGCCGACTCGGCCTCCAAGAACGACAGGAACGACGCCGCCAGGATGGCCAAGGCGATACTCGCCCACGACATCTCCCCCGCATGGGTCCCCTCCCCCGAGGTCGAGGGCATCAGGGACCTCGCCGGCGCCTACGACGGGGCGACCGCGCGCCTGGCGACCGCCAAGCAGCGGCTGCTCGCCTTCCTCGCAAGGCGGGGGTTCGTCTACGGCGGCACCACGCCCGCCGGCAACCCGAGGAAGTACTGGACCTACGACTTCCTGAGGTGGCTCGACAAGGTCAGGCCGGAGGACGATGGCGGGGTTCGGGCGCTCGCCGCCCTGAGGAACGAGGTCGAGGCCGCGGCGGAGGCCCGGGCGGACCTGCTCTCCGAGTACAGGGCGGCCGTGGATGCCAGCCCGATCGCCGCGGAGGTGGCCGCCCTCCAGTCGATCAAGGGCTGCGCCTTCGCGCTGGCCGCGGCCTTCTCGGCCGAGGTCGGCGACTTCACGAGGTTCCGTTCCGGAAGGCAGGTCACGGCCTATTTCGGCCTCGCGCCGAGCCAGAGGTCGAGCGGCGACTCCGTGCGGCTCGGAGGCATCAGCGGTGCGGGCAACGCGCTCGTGAGGAAGCTGGCCGTTGAGGGCTCATGGTGCTACGCCGCGGCGCGGCACCAGCCGAAGCTCATGCCGAGGGACACGGGCGTGCCCCTCGAGATAAGGATGCACGGGAGGAAGGGGTCCGAGCGGCTCCTGCGGCGGCGCGAGGAGATGCTCGCCCGCGGCGTGCCCGCGGCGAAGGCCAACGCGGCCACCGCGGCCGAGCTCGTGAGGTGGCTCTGGGCCCTCGGCATGATGTGCCGGGAGGGCGCGGAATAGACATGGCCCCCGTCCCGGCGAGCCGGGCGGCCTTCGGGGATACCCCCTATTTCGCTGTGCGCGCGGAGCCCTCCGCATGCGCCTCGACAGACTTGGGGAACCCCGCCGAAGGAATGGAGTGCGGGCCGACAGAACGGTATCCGCGGATATGAGACTGAGCCGAAGGCGTCGACGACATGCCGGGGGCGGACCGGGACGGGTTCAACGGCAGGCCCCGCCGACCGATTGCAAGCGGTCGGCGGGGCCATTGTGGCTCTTGACAGCGGATTGGGTCATATGAGCGAAAGCCCGCCAGAGCGAGCAAGGTCCTTTTGGGGCGAGATGACACCATAGGTTGAGCATAAGTCAGCGAGTGGGCCGCATTTGAGACAAGGTGACGTGAAACGAAAGGGCGCTGACCTTCTGGTCGCGCCCTTGAAGTTGAACGTCAGATTGTCCAAATGCGGCCCGCGCAGCGTCGGCCGGTCCGCCGTTCGGTAGAACGGCGGAACCAATTAGTACATCTTTGCGCCGGCAGGGATGGAAGCGTCGAGCTGGATCAGGTTGAGACGCTCCTCGCCCTCCTCCTCGTGGATGGCACTGATAAGCATGCCGCAGCTGGGGATGCCCATCATCTTGCGCGGCGGCAGGTTGGTGATGGCGAGCAAGGTCTTGCCGACCAGGTCCTCGGGCTCATAATAACCGTGAATGCCGGAGAGGATGGTGCGATCGGTGCCGGTGCCGTCGTCGAGCGTAAAGTTCAGCAGCTTCTTGGACTTCTTGACGGCCTCGCATGCCTTGACCTTCACAGCGCGGAAATCGCTCTTGGAGAAGGTATCAAAGTCGACGAACTCCTCGAACAGCGGCTCGACGGCGATCTTGGAGTAATCAACCGTGGGCTTGAGCGGCTTGACGAACGGGCTCGCGGCGTTGCCGGCCTCGGCAGCCTTGGCGGCAGCGGCACCGGACTGGAAACCCTTCTCGGGCTTCATGTGCGGGAACAGCAGCACGTCGCGGATGGAAGCCTGGTTGGTGAGCAGCATGACCACGCGGTCGATGCCGATGCCGATGCCGCCCGCGGGAGGCATACCGTACTCGAGGGCGCGCACGTAGTCCTCGTCATACTCCATGGCCTCGTCGTCGCCGCCGGCCTTCTCGGCCATCTGGGCAGCAAAGCGCTCAGCCTGGTCGACCGGGTCGTTGAGCTCGGAGAACGCGTTGGCGTACTCGTGACCGGCAATAACCAGCTCAAAGCGGTGCGTCAGACGCGGGTCGTCCTCAAAGCGCTTGGCAAGCGGGCTGACCTCGATGGGGTAATCGCACACGAACGTGGGGTTGACGATGGTGTCCTCGCCCAGCTCATCGTAGATCTCGGCGATGATCTTGCCGGCGGTCCACTCGGGCTTAATCTCCAGGCCCTTCTCGCGCGCGGCGGCAGCAAGCTCCTCGACCGGCGTGTCGATGGTGACCTGCTTGCCGAGCACGTCGGAAACGATGTCGGTCATGGGACGGCTGGCCCACTCACCAGAAAGGTCGATGGTCTGGCCCTGGTACTCGATGACCTCGGGGTTGCCGATGGCCTTGTTCGCAGCCTTGATAACGCCCTGGGCGAGCGCCTTCATGCCCTCGAGGTCGGAGAAGGCACGGTAGGCCTCCATCGTGGTGAACTCGGGGTTGTGGGTAAGGTCCATGCCCTCGTTACGGAAGATACGGCCGATCTCGAACACGCGCTCAAAACCGCCGACGATGCAGCGCTTGAGGTGCAGCTCGGTAGCAATGCGCAGGTAGCACTCCTGATCGAGCGCGTTGAAGTGCGTGATGAACGGCTTGGCAGTAGCGCCGCCCTGGATGGTCTGCAGGATGGGGGTTTCGACCTCCATGTAGCCGTCGGACTCCATAAAGCGACGGAAGGTGGAGAGAATCTGCGAACGCTTACGGAAGGTCTCGCGAACGTCGTCGTTGGCGATCAGGTCGACATAGCGCTGGCGATAGCGGGTCTCCTTGTCGGAAAGACCGTGGAACTTCTCGGGC
>UROJ01000189.1 GCA_900549335.1 uncultured Collinsella sp. | reverse complement strand
AGCTTACCGAATGTAGCTAAGCGTACTTGTTTGTTTGCATAGATTGCATGCGGAGTGTCCGCTATTTGCCGGCGGGGCCGGGTGCCTGCCTTGTTTTGAAAAGTGGGCTCCGCGAACTTCTCAAAACAAGGCAGGCACCCCGGCCCTCGTCCGTAAACTCTTCCGCTGGGCGAGCCATAGACGCCGCGTACCGATACGGTAAAGTGGCGGCTTGAAATTGGTGCTATATTCAGCTTGAGTTGTTTAATGCTAGTACGGGAGGGTGATATGGGGCTGTTCAAGAAGAAAAACCCGCAGGATGCCTTTGATCCCGATGTGTTTACCATCACGGATACGATTTTGGACCCACCGCGGTTTACGTTTTTGCCGGCTATCTACCAGGATGCCACGCGCCGCAAGTGGGCCGTGCATCAGCGCGGCGGCGAGCCGAAGATTTTTGACTATGCGGATGTGCTGCAGTGCGAGATTGCCGAGACCGGAAATCCCGAGGATGTGCCGGAGCTCAGCAAACGCGAACTGGCTCAGCAGATTTTGATTAATCCAGCTCAGGCTACCAAAAACAACGCTGCCAAGCGTAATATGTGCCTTGGTATGGGTGTCATCGTTGTCGTGCAAACCGGCAAGGATGAGATTTCGAAGCTTGAGATTCCGGTGACCGCGGGCGAAGTCAAGCGAGACTCCGGCCTATATCGGTCGTATCGGAACGTTGCGGAGCAGATCAAAGAAGCCTTCGACGCCATGAGGCGTCCGGAGCAATGATTCCTGCAGCATCAAGCAGTTGAGGAGTCTTGCCCATGTCGAGTGAACCATATGCGATTCCGCCCAAAGACCGCGCCTTTGAGGGCATTCTTTGGTATATCAAACATTATGACCTGCAGAGTGGCGACCGGCTGCCCGCCGAGCGTGTGCTCTGTGAAGAGCTGGGCGTGTCGCGCACGGCGTTGCGTGCTGCGATCACGCGTCTTATTTCGTGCGGAACTTTGGAAAGCCGCCGCGGTTCGGGCACCTATGTGTGTCCTCCCAAACCGCTGAACATCTTTCAGGAAACATGGAACTATACGCAGGCGGTGGAGAGGGTTGGCTCAAAGTCGACCGCGCGCCTGGTTTGGTCCAAGGTCGTGTATGCCGATATCGATCTTGCCCAAAAAGCCCAGATCGACCTGGGCATGCCGCTCTTCTGCATTCGGCGCGTGCGTGTGGTCAACGGTTCCCCGGCATCGATCGAGACGGCTTACGTCAATCTGTCTTTGTGCCCCTCGCTTCCCGATCACGATTTTGAGCAGGAAAGCCTCTACGACGTTTTGCTCAAGGAGGGGAATGTCCATGTGACGCACGGCAAGGAGCATATTTCCATCAGCCGTCTGAACGCCGACGAGGCCAAGTTGCTGAATGCTCAGGAGGGCACGCCGGTGTTTTACAAGGCTTCGCACGAGCGCGACGAGACCGATGGCTTTGTCGAGTATTGCAAGTCCGTGATTCTGCCGACCAAGTATCGTTTTGCCGATAACGGCGAGGCAGACGGCGTTGCGACGAAGGTGGGTGTCGAATGGCTGATGCAGTAGAAGACTTGCCGGTTTACAAACAAATTCGCCGCTGCATTGCGGAGCGAATCGAGCGCGGCGACTACCCGACGGGCTCGATGATTCCGTCCGAAAACGAGCTGGCCGAGGAGTTTGGCACGACACGCCTGACAATCCGAAGCGCCATGGACGAGCTGGTCAAAAGTGGCCAGATTCGTCGCGTGCAGGGCAAAGGCGCCTTTGTGGGACACAAGTGGTTTGACGAGCACGAACGCAAGGGCGGCTTCCGCCAGTCGGTTTTGGCATCGGGCGCGACGCCGTCGGTGCGCATCCTGGCGCGCTCCAAACGCTACGCCGGCCCGTATTATGCCGACTTGTTTGGCATCGCCGAGGACGATCTGCTTTACTCGGTGCGCCGCCTCAACTGCATCGATGGTGAGCCCGTATCGATCGAGATGACACTGATTCCGTGCCTGCTGTTTCCGGGCATCGAAGACGTGGACATTTCGGTCTTCAGCCTGTTCGAGACCTACGATATGTTGGGACGCAAGCCAGATCAGTCGGTAGAGAAACTCGATATCGAGGCGCTGGGCGCACGCGATGCGAGTTTGCTCAATCTTGAGCCGGGCGATCTGGCGCTCGTGCTGGAAGGCCTGACCTATGACTCGAGTGGGCAGGCAATCGAGCATGCCAAGTCTTTTACCCGCGGCGACGCCGGCGGATATACCTACAACTATTAGCGTCTAGAGCGTCCCTGCGCATGGCGGGGGCGCTCGTTTTTACGGATATATGTCGCTTGACCGATGAGCGGCAAAAACTGACCGTCTACCGAGAGGGGAGGATGAAATCATAAAATCGGTATTAAAAACGGCTAACCTGTAATCGTTCACTGGTATTAAGAACCTTTGAATTGTTGAGCTTGGGGCCAAGATGTCCACAAGGTTAAGCGGTGCGACGGGGCGGCAAGCCCGTTCATTCCGTGCGACAATTCAAACTGCTCGTGAAAGGAGCGGGAATGAAGGAGACCGAGAAGATCGAGATCATGCACTTCGACCAGGAGGGCTACCTCGAGGACGGCAGGAACGTCTACGAGGCCGGCAAGAAGATGACCGCCCTGGCCGACCGCGTGCACGAGGAGGGCTACGACGCCGTCTTCCTGATGGGCGTCGGCGGCACCTGGGACGAGTTCATGCAGCTCGAGTACCTCATGAACAAGTTCGGCGACCGCGACCTCGAGGTCTACCTGATCCACGCCGCCGAGTGGAACGTCATGGGCCACAAGCGCATGACCGACAGGTCCGTCGTGCTGACCGCCTCCGAGTCCGGCACCACCCCCGAGGTGCTCGAGGCCGTCGGCAAGATGAGGGAGATGGGCGTGCGCGTCTTCGCCATGACCAACCCCGAGGGCAAGATCGGGCAGGCCGTGGGCGCCGAGAACTGCGTCATGATGGCCTCCGACCACGGCGCCGGCGGCTGCGAGAAGGGCTACTACCTCGCCGACTGCTTCGGCCTGCGCCTGCTCAACCGCCGCGGCTGCTTCCCCAAGTTCGACCTGTTCATCGAGCAGACGAAGGACGTCTGGAAGGACATGCTCGACATCCGCAAGCGCTTCGAGCCGCGCGCCGAGGAGCTCGCCAGGAAGTACGCGCTGGCCGACTACACCATGTTCATCGGCTCGGGGGCCCTCTGGGGCGAGACCATCCTGTACTCCATGTGCCTGCTCGAGGAGATGCAGTGGAAGCGCATCCGCCACATCACCTCGCACGACTTCTTC
>UROJ01000188.1 GCA_900549335.1 uncultured Collinsella sp. | reverse complement strand
AAAGGACTGCGGTGCGTAGAAATCAAAGCCGGCATCGACCATCGGGGGCATGCCCTGCCCGGTGATCTTAAAACTCGGCGCCTCCCAATCGGCCTCGATGGGAAACCACACGCACTGGTGCGGATTGCGGTAACGCCAACCATCGGCGGACACACCCTGCGGACAGCAAACGAGAATAAGCTCACCATCGAGCTCAAACAGATCGGGGCACTCCCACATAAAGCCAAACTTCTCGCCCAACTCAATGCGCGTCGCATAGCTCCAGTCCTCTAGATCGCTCGAGGTATAGACAAGCACGCAGCCGCGGTCGTCTTTCGTACGAGCGCCCAGAACCATGTAGTAGATACCATCGTGTTCAAGGATCTTGGGGTCGCGTACGTGCGTACCGATATCGTCGGGGTAATCGACCGGCCCAACAGCCACACGCTTCTTGCCCAATTCGTCGGGATTCTCGGCAACCATATGAATTTGGTTTTGCTCACGGCCCGTCAACACGTAGTCGTAATCATCGCGGTCAAAATGCTTGACGTTGCCGGTATAGAAGTAGTGAATCTTGCCGTCGTGTACAAAGGCAGAACCAGAATACGCTCCGTTCGAATCCAAATCGGAATCGGGGAACAGCACAGGGCCGCAATTCTCGTACGTCACAAAATCCTTTGTTGTCAGATGATTCCAAAGCACTGGACCGCCATGCGCAGCATCGAATGGATCGTATTGGTGATAGATGTGATACGTATCACCGATCTGCACCAAACCGTTGGGATCGTTGAGCCAGCCAAGCTCAGGCTCCACATGGAACAGGAGCCTATCGGGGTCGGACGCGATGCGACCCGCCGTCTCATCCTGTCCGGCACGCCATTGCTCATAGTCCGCGCGTGTCACCTTATTTTTTTGATTAAACATCGCCGTTGACTTTCTCGTCTATGGGGAAGGACGCTCGGCTCACACGAGCCGAACGCCCTTCCCCAAATGGACTTACCCTCAGATTACGCTGAACGGCTCAACTAGAAGCTAACGTCGAAGCCAGCGCCAGCGCCCTCTTCATCGGTGGTCGGCACGCCCTTTGCCTTGTTGTAGGCAAAGATCAAGACGATCGGCACGATGAAGGCGATGAGATTGCCAGCCACATACCACACGAGCGTCTCGGGTGTGACGATGAGCAGGCCAAGTACTCCGGTCAGACCCTGACCGATGGCGCGCACCTCAAAGAGCTTCACGAAGGCACCGCCGCAGCCTGCACCGATGCAAGCGCAGACGAACGGAATGATCGAGTAGCGCATGTTTGCAGCAAAGATTGCGGGCTCGGAGATACCGACTAGCGTCGGGATAAAGGACGACATGCAGATGTTGCGCTCTTTGGAGTGCTTCTTGTGAATGAGATACATGCCGATGGCGCCGCCGCCCTGGGCGATGATGGAAACCGACCAGATGGCCTGGATGTAGTTGAAGCCGGTCGTGGCAACGAGGTTGGCCTCAATACCCTGGATGAACTGATGCGTACCGGTAACGACGAGCGGCTGCAGGAACGCAGCGAAGACAAAGGCGCCAAAGACGCCCATCCTGTTGTACAGGACATCGATTACGCCAGCGAGGACGTCGCCGATCAGGTTGCCGAGCGGGCCGAACACGGTGAACAGGGCAACGTTAGCAAGAATCAGGGTAACGGTCGGGACAAAGACAAACGAGACGACCTCGGGGATGTACTTCTGGGCAATCTTCTCGACCTTGGCCATAAACCAGGCAGTCAGGATTGCAGGGAACACGCCGCCCTGGAAAGCAACCATGGGGATGGAGAGCGGACCAAAGTTCCAGTACTCAGCACCCGACGGATCCATAACGAACGCGTTACGGTTCATAAGGCTCGGATGAACCATGACGATACCGACGAGGATACCCAGGATCGGGTTGCCGCCAAAACGCTTGACCGCGCTATACATAACCAGGACAGGCAGGTAGTCAAAGGTGGTGGCAATAATGGCAAAGAAGCTTGCGAGGTTCTTGAGGAACTCGCTGTGGTCGGCGAGGCTGCCCTCCATGCCAAAGAGGCCGTTGGCAACGATCAGCGACTTAAGGCCGATGATGATAGCGGCACCGACGAAGGCGGGAATGATGGGGATAAAGATGTCCGAGAACACCTTGAGGACAGAGAAGAACTTGCCTTTCTTGTCCGCCTCGGCGCCCTTGACCTCGGAAGCGCTGATCTCCTTAACGCCCGTCAGAGCCATAAACTCATCGTAGACCTTGTTGACGGTACCGGTACCGAAGATGATCATGAGCTGGCCGCTGTTGTACAGCACGCCCTTGACGCCATCGATGTTTTCGAGCTCGGCCTTGTTGTACTTGCTCGTATCCTTGAGCACCAAACGCAGACGCGTAACGCAATGCGTGGCACCCTCGATGTTCTCCAGACCGCCGACGTTATCGACGACTTGCTGAGACACTACTTTGTAGTCCATGTTCCTCTCCATTCCCTTACGAAATCATAGGACGTTTTGCCACCATTACAGAGACGCAATCGTTGCGTTTGCGCACTTGAGCGTACCGTCGGTGACCGTCAGCGCCACACCCTGGCCCTGCTTATTGCAGAAGCGAGCGTTGAGCGCAACATCATCGACAAAGATGGTCGCGATATCGTCGTCAACGACCAGGCGCACATGGTGAGTGCCCTCGCCCTTAAAGAACAACGGACGCTCGAGGCCCATGTTGTTGACCTGGAACCATGGATACTGGGGGGCAGCCGTAAACTCGAGCTTGCCCTCACGCAGGTTGGCGCGGAACTCATAGGCAAGACCGGACTCGGCGTCCTCGGCAAGCTTCACCGAGAAGCCGGCAGCGTCACCGGTGAGCTCGATGTCAGCGTCGAGCATATAGGTGGAACCGGCATCCGCGGCGAGCACCTGCTCGACCTTGCCCGACTCGCAGGAAAGCTCAAAGGCCTCGACTGTTTTGGCCTCGCCAAAGGCGCCAAGCATGCTGTCGGGGAGTTTGGTGCCAAGCGTTCCGTCGGCACGTTGAACGATCTCGAGGGGCATAAAGGTGCCGCCCCACAGGTAAGAGCTGGGGTCACCGCCCTCGTCACGTGTAGGAACCCAACCAAAGAGAACGCGGCGCTCGCCATCAAATGCGGTACGCGCGGCATAGTACGCACGGCCATCGAAGGAATCGTCCGCAGGAGTGATCCAGGGACCGTTGATAGAGCGAGACATGCGGTAACGGGTCTTGTTGCCATCACTGTACTCAGAGAACACCAGATACCACCAGTCGCCCATCTTAAAAAGATCAGGCATCTCAAACATGGT
>UROJ01000187.1 GCA_900549335.1 uncultured Collinsella sp. | reverse complement strand
CGGGTCGATGTTCAACGTGATTTCGGACACCACTGATCAGGCAACGTTCGATAGCATCGAGTTCGTGTATTACATCACACGGGATGCTACGTATAAACTGCGACCACTGGCGACCAAAGTTGTCGAGGACACGTATGCCAAGGCGCGCACGATCAATTTTGAGGGCGACGACGGGCTCAAGAACTACCTGTCCGAGATGCTCGACGGTGCCTCTGCCGTGGCGAGCGATGCCATCGATCGTGCCGCTTCGGCAACCAAGGTCGTAACGCTTGTGACCTGTCGTTCGTTATCGCTGAGCAACACACGTGCCGTCATGGTGCTCACGCCGGTCGAGGAATAGATTATGGGCTACTCAATGACGGTGAAAGGAGAAATGATGCTTGAGAACGGCAAATCGATGCCTTCGGTTGATGCTTGGCTGCGCGAAGCCAAGGCCGATGTTTCGGCGGCTGATTGTGGGATGTACCTGACACACAACGGCGTGGTGCGCGCGACGCCCAAGGCCGAAGTGCGCGGAGTCGAGACCGATGGCGTGGCGCCAGGCCACAAGGTGGGCGGCATGGTGTTTGGCTTCGATGCCGAAAAGGTGCAGGCCGCTATCGAGGCGACGCGCACGATGCCGGGTATCGGCTATGTGCGCGTGTGGCTGGCGAGCGGCGAGCTTACCGTGGGCGACGACATCATGCTCGTGCTCATTGGCGGAGACATTCGCCCGCATGTGGTCGATGCGCTGCAGTCGCTCGTCGGCACCATCAAGAACGAGTGCGTGAGCGAGGTCGAGCGCGAGGCGTAAGGCCTCGTCGGCAATCCGAGTCTGTCTATAGCGAAAGCCCGCCGGCAGTTCATGTAGATCTGCCAGCGGGCTTTGATGTGTTGGAGCTATTTTGCTCTGGCGTTTGCTACACGCGTGTGGCGTCCTTGGGGCTCATGGTCATACTCTGAAAACGGTTCTCCATATATTCGTTATCGAAATGCTTGTCATAGAACTGTGCGACGGGAATATTTCGAACGGTTCCGTTGACGCGCTGATACCAATAGTCGAGCGATTGCAACGTCATGACGCCGTCGATCAACATGACGGCGGTCAGGATGACGGTAGCAGAGTAGCGGCGTTTCCATGGAATCATATTGATGAGCTTAAGCAGGCGCGGCAGCAAGACCTTGATCCAGATGAGGCCACCCAGGCCCCACATGCAGGCAAACGGCGTGCATGTGCGTCCCCCGGTCAATACCGCGATGGGATCGGGCATGCCGAATAGCCTAATGTGTGAATAGCTCCACGACACCACGCCAAATGAGGTCTGCATAAACCAGCCTACAAACACCTCGAAAGCGCCGCCGATCAGGGCACTTACCAGGAAAATGATCAGAGGATTCTTTTTATAGAAGCGGTTGAGCGCCATGGTCATGAGCACCGCGCCAAATCCGTAGATGGGGCTAAAGGGGCCAAATAGCATACCGGCACGGTCCTGATAGACGCCGGGATCGACGACGACCATATGCCAGACTTCCTCGAGAATGAGACCTAACACGCTGCAGACGAAGAATACCCAGAACAGGTTGAAGTAGTTGAGCTTGATGTAGCCCTCGCCGGTTTCGTCGCGGCCGAGCATCCCCTCGGCGGCGGCATCGCGGTCGAGCATCTCTTGCAGACGGCGCTGCAGTTCGCGCTCCTGGCGTAGCGTGGGGTCGACGGTGGCCGACAGCGCAATGAGGATGACAAGCTGGACGGCGGGGCGCAGCAGGAAGGGTCCGATGCCCTGGAGCATCACGTCAACTAAAAGCTCCACGACGGTAAATGCGATGAGGACGTAAGACAGGCGGGCGGCATTGCGCCGCTGGTCCTTGATGAGGTCCAGGCCAAAGACGATCAAGATGATCGCGCTTGCCGCCGAGAGCATAATGCCGGCGACGATAAGGCCAACCGCGACTAGGGTGTTATCACCGAGCTTAGCGGCGACGTTGCCGTTAATGAGTGCGGTGATGACCTGCCACATAAAGACGGCGACTGACGGGAGCGTGCCCACGCCAGATAGGGTGCACAGGACTGCGTAGACCTTGATGATAAGGGGGATCTTCTTGGCCTCCGTGGTGCTGGGGACACTGGGGTCGAGTTGATTTCGATCCATACGCTACCTTTCTCGTCTTGTAGTAGCCTACAAGGATACGCCGACGACCAGCTAAAAGACAGGACGAACGTCCCAATTGCAACAATGTAGCCCCTAGCGCGGGCGAGACACGGCGCACGGGAAGTCTTCGAGGCCGTTGCCCCTGAGAGTGGACTACCCAATAAAATGTTTGGTCGCAAAACGGATAATAAGCTCGGTGGGCTTTTAAAAAGCGCTGCTCATGCGCGGGGGAGCGCGTCGCGCCGTGCGTATAATAAGGCGGGTAACGCCAAAATACGAGGCTCTGAGGGGATGCCATGTCTCAAGAAACCATCCGCGCGGCCGAGCGTGCCGCGGGACAGGTGAACGCCATGTCGACGTATGATCCGGACTCTGACCAGCTGCATGAGGAATGCGGCGTTTTTGGTGTCTGGGCGCCCGATCGCGATGTGGCTCGACTGACGTACTTTGGTCTGCGCGCGCTACAGCATCGCGGCCAGGAATCGGCGGGAATAGCCGTGGGTGATGGCGGCACGGTTATGGTTCGCAAGGACCTGGGCCTGCTCGACCGCGTGTTCTCCAACGCCGACCTGTCGACACTCTCCGGCCAGCTGGCCGTGGGCCACGTGCGCTATGGCACTGCCGGTGCCAAGAGCTGGGAGGCCTCTCAGCCGCACCTCTCTACCATCAATAGCGTCATTATCGCGCTCGCGCACAACGGTACCCTCGTCAACACCGACGAGCTGCGCCGCCAGCTGATCGAGCTGGGCGTGCCGTTCCTTTCCAATTCGGATTCCGAGGTCGCGACTAAGCTTATCGGTTACTTTACTCAGCGTACAGGCCATCTACGCGAGGGCATTCGCAAGACCATGGAGCTCGTGCGCGGCGGCTATGCCATGACGCTCATCAACGAGCAGGCGCTCTACGCATTCCGCGATCCGCACGGCATTCGCCCGCTCGTGCTGGGCAAGCTGGTGGACGAGGGTCTGGACCAAGCCGATGCCGCATCCGTTTCGCAGCTGCCGTCGCAGGACGGCGCCGCGACGGTCGACGCCACCACCCATGTCACCCGCGCCGGCGGCTGGGTCGTTGCTTCCGAGACGTGCGCGCTCGACATTGTGGGCGCCGAGTATGTTCGTGACGTCCGTCCCGGCGAGATCTTGCGCATCAGCGCCGAGGGCCTTGTGTCCGAGCAGGGCGTGCCTGCCGCCGAAGAGCCTGCTAACTGCATCTT
>UROJ01000186.1 GCA_900549335.1 uncultured Collinsella sp. | reverse complement strand
ACATGAACGACGCCATCCGTCTGGGCAACCGTCTGATCATGATGCACGAGGGCCATGTGATCTACGACGTGGCCGGCGACGAGAAGAAGTCGCTCACCGTGGCCGACCTGCTGCAGAAGTTCGAGGAGGTCTCGGGCGGCGAGCTCGCCAACGACCGCATGCTGCTAAGCTAAAACCTGCCAAAAAGGGACAGGTTTATTTTGGTAGGTTTTATCTGCGCAAACGCCAAAACCGCCGCAAAGGGACAGAGGCCCTTGCGGCGGTTTTCGCATATTGTGTCGATAATCCGATATTCAACCAGACATTCTGGCTAAGGACTAAGGAAACTGCCATGAAAAGACTCCCCCGCTTTGCGTTGGCCGCCGCGTTGTTTGCCGGCGCGCTCGCAGGCATCCCAAGCCTCGCTTTCGCGGGAAACCTGCCCGCCGCTATTGACGGCTCCGTGGCCGTCATGCACACCAACGATATCCACGGCAGCTACAAGTACAGCTACAACGCAAGCAAGGGCACCGGCACTGTGGGCTTTGACGGACTGGCGGTTCTCTATAGCGCCCAAAGCAGCGCCCCCGATCTTTTACTCGATGCGGGCGACACCTTCCACGGACAGTCCTTCGCCACCATGAGCGAGGGCAAGAGCATCGCCGAGCTCATGGACACCTTCTACGCCGACGGCTACGACGCAACCACGCCAGGCAACCACGACTGGAGCTACGGCGCGGACAAACTCCGCACCATGACCGGCTACAGCACCACCGGCACGCCCTTCGCCATGCTCTGCGCGAATGCAACGTCCTCGAACGGCGCATGGAGCTCGAGCATCACGAAGACGCTCGATCGCACCTGGGAGGATAGCGAGGATCACTCCACATTCGACTACAAAATCAAGGTCGGCGTCGTCGGAGCCATGGATGAGTCGCTAGGTTCCTCGCTGCGCGCGGACCTGGTCGCGGGCACCAGCTTCTCGAGTGCCGCGAACGCCATCAATGCCGAGGCAGAGCAGCTGCGCAAGGAGGGCTGCGATGTTGTTGTGTGTATCGCGCACACGCTCGACGCAAAGACCTTTGCCACGCGGCTCCGTGGCGTCGATGCCCTTATCGCAGGCCACGAGCACATCAACCTTAACGAGAAGGTGACGGGAGCCGACGGCAAGACGATCCACGTTGTCGAGGCAGGCAGCGCCTTTGCCGAGGTGGGGCTGCTTTCCATTCCGTACAAATACGACACGAATGGCACCGAGACGACCGACGATGACACGGTCACGGTCCCTGCAGACGGCAGCGACGAGAAGCTCTACACCGCCAAGAACGTCAACGACCTTTTGACAGACCCCGACAAGGGCTCCGACTACCAAAGCCGCCTTGAAGCCGTCCGCAACAAGATCAAGCCGCTCGACGAGGACTTTGAAAACGAATCGAACAAGGTGCTCGGCACATCCACCACCAACTATTTCTACGGCGAGGACGCCGCAGGCACGCATGGTTGGGAAATGGTGCGCACCACCGATTTCCGCCCCGGCAAGGAGGGCGACACCACCAAGGCCCAGACCATCGGCCACGTGATTTGCGGCTCCTATCTTGCCCTGACGGGCGCGGACTTCGCTATCGAAAACGCTGGCGGCATCCGCGGCGGCATCGCGGCGGGCAACGTGACCGCCGGCAACGTCATCGCCATCTCGCCCTACGGCAACACTGTGGAGACCTGGACCATGACCGGCGCGGACTTCCTCGCAGCGCTCGAGCACTCGCTACAAATCAGCGACGATTGCAACGACAGCTACGAGCTTCAGCAGGCTTATGTGGCGGCCGGTCACAGCGAGCAGGAGGCGCAAGACAAGTACAAGTGGCGCGATGACTCTGGCAGCGTTCTCTCCTTTGGCGGCATCAACGTGACGATTGATTGGACGCAGCCCGAAGGCAAGCGCATTGTGAGCGCCACACTCACCAAAGACGGCAGCACGCTCGACCCCGCCAAGACCTATACCGTCGCCACCAACAACTACATCATCACCAACACGACCGACTTCCCCACCTTCGCAAACGCCACCAAGCACACCGAGTGGGGTACCTGCGAGTCAGCGCTAAGGGCGCTGATCGGGCAGGACAGCTGGGAGAGCAAGATGACCTCGCTCGCGGGCACCATCAGCTTTGGCTCCGCTGCCGTGGACCCCACGCCCACACCGGCCCCGACGCCTAAGCCCTCGCCTAAGACGGACACGACGACCACGAAGGTCATCACCAAGAAGACGACCGGTAAGCTCGCCGCAACGGGAGACCGCACGCTGGCAGTAGTTGGCGCGTGCCTTATCGGCGGCATCATCGTCATCATGCTCGGCATTATCTGGAAGCGTCGACGCTAAGCTACACCGCCGGGCCTTACAGCCCCGCCGCGTAAACCTTATATCGAGCACAGAAGCCCGTCCGAATTTGATCGGACGGGCTTCTTGGTGGGTATCATGGTTGAACGATCATTAGGAGGTTTTCCCTACATGGAATTGTTTGAGCCGATTCTTCATTTCTTTGAGCAACGGTGGGTCCACAACATCATCTGGGCCGTCATCTTGGCGATAGGCACCGCCGTCGCCGCCAAGGTCGTATCCAAGACCCTGAACCATCTGCTTAACCGAGACGATAACCCGCTTCCGGCATCGAGTATCTTCATCAACATCGCGCGCGCCGTCATCTGGATGATTGGCGGCAGCTTTATCCTCGATAACTGCTTTGGCATTAACGCAAACGCGCTCGTCGCCGCCCTTGGCGTCGGCGGCATCGCCATCTCGCTCGGCTTTCAGGACACGCTGTCAAACCTTATCGGCGGCATGCAGGTGACCTTTATGGGCATCATCAAGCCCGGCGACAATATCGAGGTCGGCGGCGTATCCGGCGTGGTTCAAGACATCACTTGGCGCCATACAACGATTGAGGATGCCTGTGGGCAGACCATCATCGTCCCCAACTCCAACATCTCCAAGAACACGCTCGTGCACCTCATGCCCTTTGGGCGCGTTGCCGTGCCCGTCGCGGTCAAGGACACGTCCAAGTGGGCTTCACTGGACGCACTGGCAGACGAGCTGACCAGCGCCACCAAAGCCGCCGTGCTTCCCATCTCGGGCTTTGACAAGGAGCCCTACGTACTCTTTAGCGAAATCGGCGACTTTGGCATCAAAGGAAAGATCATCTTTATCGTCAGCGACGACAGCACTACTTTCACGGCAGCCGACGCCTGCATCCGCGCCATCGCCCCCATCATCGCCTAACCCGCCAAAAAGGGACAGGCACCTTTGTGGTGGTTTTCATTCGTGGTACCATGGTTTATGTAGTTGTTTAAACGACTAAGGGAGCAACATCATGGAAG
>UROJ01000185.1 GCA_900549335.1 uncultured Collinsella sp. | reverse complement strand
GCGTCATGCTATCCATTGTTTACGCTCCCTTCTGCTTTCTCGGACAGGCCCTGGGACACAGCGGTAGCGTCGACGGCTGGACCGTTTTCGATCGAGCGCAGGCGCTTGGCCTCGTCGAGCTCGCGATCGGCCGCGCCGCCCATGACGGTCAGC
This sequence comes from uncultured Collinsella sp., assembly GCA_900549335.1. Taxonomy (GTDB): domain Bacteria; phylum Actinomycetota; class Coriobacteriia; order Coriobacteriales; family Coriobacteriaceae; genus Collinsella. The sequence continues at coordinate 3,214 of UROJ01000185.1, read as the reverse complement.
GCCTTGGTGGGGCACGCCGCCACACAATGAGGGCCGTCCGGATCGAAGGCGCACAGGTCGCACTTCACAGCGCAGGTGTACTGGCCGGGAGCCCACGTAAGCAGGCTGCTCAGGGACTTAGGATACGAAGGCGTCGGGTCGCACATGCCTGCGACACCGGCGATAGACGTGCCATCGGGATGGATGGCTCCGAAGGGGCACGCGATGGCGCACAGTCTGCACCCGATGCACTCCTGCTCCTTGACGTGGATGCGGTCGCCATCGTGCTCGATGGCATTCACCGGGCAAACCTCGGCGCAGGGGGCACCCTCGCAATGGTGGCAGGCAAGGGCGGCCGAAATACCGCCGGTCTTCACGAGTGCCAGGCGCGGCGTATCCTGAAGACCCTGCATCCGGTGGGCGTCGGCACAGGCGGACTGGCATGTTCCGCAGCCGATGCACCTCTCCGGGTTGATGTCGATGAAGCGGTTCATCCCCACTTCCTTTCAAAATAACGGGCCGGGCTCCCGAACGTACGGGACGCCCGGCCCAAAAAGCCAACGAGAACGGGACTACACGATTTGATTCACGTGCGTCTCGTCGTCGAACTTGGCGGCGCCGGGCTCAACGTCCTGGGGAGCGGCGGCGTCGACCAGAGCCTGCTTGAGCTCGGTGTACTGACGCTCGACCTCGCCCTCGGCCCAGACCTGGTCGGCGATAGCGTCGACCTGGCAGGCGGAGAACTTGTCCTCGGGCGTGTGCGAGACCGGGTCGACCTTGTGCATGGTCAGCTCGTTGCACTTGCCGATCCACCACTGGTAGGTCATATAGACCGTGCCCTTGTTGATACGGTCGCTCACGTCGGCGCGGCTGTATACCTGGCCGCGGCGGCTGTGAATCGAGACGATGTCGCCGTTCTTGATGCCGCGCGCCTGGGCGTCCGCGGGATTCATGCGGACAAAGCCGGGCTCGTCGGCAAGCAGCGCCAGCGTCTTGCAGTTGCCGGTCATCGAACGGCAGCTGTAGTGGCCGACCTCGCGGACGGTGCACAGGATGAGCGGGTACTCATCGTCGGGAAGCTCGGAGGGCGCCTCCCAGTCGTGCGCCATCAGGTTGGCGCGGCCGTCCTTGGTGGTGAACTTGCCACCAGCGAACATGTCGGCCGTGCCGTGGTCGTTCACATCGGTGCTCTTGACGGGCCACTGGGCGTAACCGCCCTCGGGAGCCATCTTCTCGTAGGTCGCGCCCACAAAATTGGGGCACAGGCTAATGCACTCGTTCCAGATCTGCTCGGTGTTGTCGTAGTGCATGGGGTAGCCCATGCGCGTGGACAGGTCCGCGAAGATCTCCCAGTCGTGGCGGCACTCGCCCTTGGGCGGAACGGCCGCGTCAAAGTGCTGGAAGCTACGGTCGGATGCGGTAAAGACACCCTCGTGCTCGCCCCAAGAGGTGGCAGGCAGGATGACGTCGGCGAGCATGGTCGTCTGCGTCATAAAGATGTCCTGGCAAATGAACAGATCCAGCTCGGAGAGCGTCTTGCGCATACCGGCCGAATCGGGCTCGGTCTGCACCGGGTCCTCGCCGTAGTTGTAGAAGCAGTGCACCTTGCCCTCGTCGACCAGATGGCCCAGGTCGGTGAGCTTGTAGCCCTCCTCGAGCGGGAGCTTTTCCTCGGGCACGCCCCAAGCCTTGGCAAACTTGGCGCGAGCGGCGGGGTCGGTGACTTTCTGGTAGCCAGGGTACAGGTTGGGCAGCATGCCCATATCGCAGGAGCCCTGGACGTTATTCTGACCGCGCACGGGCGCGAGGCCGGAATTGGGTTTGCCGATCTGGCCGGCAACGCAGGCGATGGAGGCGATGGTGTGCACCGTCTTCAGGTTCTGCTTCTGCTGGCATACGCCCATGCCCCAGCCAATGATGGCAGAGGGCTTCGCCGTGGCGTACATCTCGGCAGCTTGGTGGATCAGCGCGGGCTCGACACCCGTGATGTCCTGTACGGATTCGGGAGTGTAGTTCTTGATGGTCTCCCACCACTCGTCAAAGCCGTTCGTGTGCTCGGCGACGAATTCCTTGTCGTAGAGGCCATCGTTGACCAGACAGTTGGCAAAGGCGTTGAGGAACGCAACATTGCAACCGTTCTTGATCGGAAGGTAGATATCGGCGATGCGCGCAGTTTCGATATGGCGCGGGTCGGCGACGATGATCTTGCAACCCTTTTCTTTGGCTCGCACGATACGCCTTGCGACGATGGGGTGCGAATCGGCAGGGTTATAGCCGAAGAGGAAAATGCAGCCCGCATCCTCCATACCGGGGATGGAGCATGACATGCAACCTGAACCAACCGTGTCCATCAGACCGAGGACAGTAGGGCCGTGTCAAGTACGGGCGCAGTTGTCCACGCTGTGGGTGCCGATGCACGCACGCGTAAACTTCTGCATGACGTAGTTCGCCTCATTGCCGCCGCCTCGCGAAGAGCCGGTGGTCATGACAGCGTTAGGACCATATTCGTCAATTATGGCCTGCATCTTAGATGCGGTGAAATCCAGTGCCTCGTCCCAGCTTACGCGCTCAAGATCCGCGCCCTTGGTGCGGCGGATCATCGGGTGCAGTACGCGAGGAGTCAAGATCTTGGTGTCGTTGATGAAGTCGTAGCCGCTCATGCCCTTAAGGCACAGCTCGCCCTGATTGGTGATGCCGTTAAGCGGTTCGGTACCCACGACCTGGCCGTTTTGGACCAGGAGGTTAAACTGGCAACCGGCGCCGCAGTACGGGCAGATCACTTTATGCTTCTCCATGACACCCTCCTTCCTTTCTCTGCTACCGATTAATCGGTACGTATTTGACAATCGTTGGGCCTGTATGGCCGCCCGCCTACGCCTCGTTTTCGATGGTGGCGCGGGCACGCTCGGCGGTCAGCTCCGCCAGGCGCTCCTCGTCTACCAGGGTGAGGCCCTTAGTCGGGCACGCCTCGGCACACGCCGGACCGCCGGGACGGTCCACGCACAGGTCGCACTTGAGCACAAAGCTCTTGGTCTGCGAACCCACGCGCACGTCGCCCATCAAGACGGGGACCTGCGTGGTCGCCACGCTCACGGCGCCAAAGGGGCAGGCCATGACGCAGCTCTTGCAGCCGATGCAGTTGTCCTCGTTGACGCCGATGCGATGGTTCTTTGGATCAAAGAACAAGGCGCCCGTGGGGCAGGCCTTGGCGCACGGGGCATCCTCGCAGTGATGG
>UROJ01000184.1 GCA_900549335.1 uncultured Collinsella sp. | reverse complement strand
CAGCTCGGAGCCCTCCTCCATAATGGTGAGGTCGGCCGAGAAATCGGTGTCGAACACGTACTCAAAGCCCACGCGGCGCAGCGCGCAAGCCAGGCGCTCGACGGTAGCCTCCTCGCGCGGAATGCCGAGTTCCTCACCCCAGGCGCTACGCACGGCAGGCGCGATCTGCACCAGCACGATCTTGTCGGGATTAGCGAGCGCGTCAAACACGGTCTCGGTATCGTCGCGCTCGCGCAGCGCGCCCGTCGGGCAATGCGTAATGCACTGGCCGCACGCGACACAATCGGTCTTGCCGATCGGCGCACGCCCACGGGTGCCCACGGCGGTATGCGTGGCGCGGTTGGTCAGGTCCCAAATCCCTAAGCCCTGCACGCTCTCGCACACCTTGATGCAGCGCATGCATTTAATGCACTTGTCGTTATCGCGGATGATGGGGAAATCGAAGTCCCAGCCCTCGCGCGCTAGGTGCTGCTCGTACGGCAGATAGAAGATGCCCAGGTCGTTGGCGATGGTCTGCAGGTTGCAGTTACCACTGCGCACACAGCTCGTACAGCGCGAGTCGTGCTGGGACAGCAGCAGCTGCACGTTGGTGCGACGGGCCTCACGGGCCTTGGGGCTGTTAGTGTGGACCACCATGCCGTCGAGCACGTAGTTGTTGCAGGCGGCAACCAGCTGGTCGCAGCCCTCGACCTCGACCACACACACGCGGCAGCCGCCGATCTCGTTCAGATCGCGCAGGTAGCACAGGGTGGGAATCTGAATGCCGACGGACTTGGCCGCATCCAGGATCGTGGTGTGCTCGGGAACCACAACCTCGCAGTTATCGATAATGAGCCTGACCATGTTGTGCGCTCCGTTTTCGCTGTTGTCGCCGACAGTGGTTTTGTTGAGCTCTACCATTCCAGGTTCCTCCCTCCGCGGAACGCGCCAAAGCCAAAGTGATCGCAACGCAGGCAGCGGCTCGCTTCCTGGCGTGCCTCCTCCTCGGTGAGGCCCTGCTCGACCAGATTCCAATCGTGAATACGTTCGCCGGCCTCGCGCTCACCCAGTTCGCAGCGACCGCACTCGTGCTTGCCCTTAAACTGGACGGTCGGCAGCTCAACGTCAAGTTTGATCTTGTGGTCAAAGCCCAGGTAGCGGTCGATATTTGCCGAAGCAACGCGGCCGGCGTTGATGGCACGGATGACGGTAGCGGGGCCGGTCTGGCAGTCGCCGCCGCTAAAGAGGCCATCGAAGTTGGGCACGGCGCCGTCCGAATCGGTGACGATGCAGCCCCACTTGCAGGCAATGCCCATGTCTTCAAACGGCTTGGAATCGATGTCCTGGCCAATGGCGACGAACACGCGCTCGCAGGAAATGACGCGCTCGGGCGTGGCAGCGGCACGCGGGGCCGGACGCCCACGACGGGGCTCGCCGATAATCTGCGGCTGCACGCGCAGGCCGCTCACGCGACCGTCCTCGCCCGTCTCAATACCGAGCGGGGCTGTGAGCTCCAGAACCTCGCAACCCTCGGCCTGGGCACCGGCAATCTCGGCGTCCTGGGCCGTCATATCGCAGATGCGGCGGCGGTAGACAATGCTCACCTTTTCGGCACCGCAGCGCACGGCAGAGCGAGCCACGTCCATGGCCACGTTGCCGCCGCCGATGACGCACACGCGCTGGCCGCTCAGGTCGGGCAGCTCGTCGTCACCGATGGCGCGCAGCATCTTGACGGCCGACTCCACGCCGGGCGCCTCTTCGCCCGGAAGGCCGAGCTTCTTGTCGTTATGGGCACCGATGGCCAGGTAGACGGCATCGAACTCGTCGCGCAGGCGAGCGAGCTCCTCGCCGTTGACGGAGTGGTCGAGCTCAACGTCGATACCGGCGCTCAAGATCCAGTCGATCTCGGCCTGAAGACGCTCGCGCGGCAGGCGGTAGCTGGGAATGCCATAGCGCAGCATGCCGCCCAGGTGGTGGCGCTGCTCAAAGATGGTCACCTTGTGGCCCATCACGGCCAGGTAGTAGGCGCAGGAAAGACCGGCCGGGCCGCCGCCGATCACGGCGACGCGCTTACCGGTGTTGTCGGCCACGCTGGGCTTGTAATCGTTGAGGTCACTATGCTCGACGGCAAAACGCTTGAGGGCGAGGATGTTCATGGGATCATCGACCATGCCACGGCGGCAGTGCATCTCGCAGGGATGCTCGCACACCAGGCCGCAGACGAGCGGCAGCGGATTGTTCTTGCGGATGACCTTGACGGCATCGGCATAGCGGCCGGCCTCGACGAGCGAAATGTACCCGGGAATGTCGACGTGCGCCGGGCAGCCTGAGACGCACGGGACGCGGGCCTCGCGATCAAAGCCGCAGGAGTGCTCGCGGATGTGATGCTCAAAATCGTCGCGGAAGCCGCGAATGGCCGTGAGTGCCATGGCGCCAGCTTCGTAGCCGATGGCGCAATCGCTCGAAAGGTAGATGGTGCGGGCGGTGCGCTCAATCAAGTTGAGCGTGGACTCGTCGGCGCGGCCCTCGAGCACATCGGCGAGCAGATCGCTCAGCGCGCTCAGGCCCACGCGGCAGGGCGTACACTTGCCGCAGCTCTGGGTGGAGCACAGGTTGACGAGCGCCGCCGTAAACTCGACGGGGCACGGGGCGAGCGAACTCACCGCCAGACGGCGTCCGAGCGCATCGTGCAGGTCGTCCATGACGGCCTGAGCGTGGCTGCGTTCCATTACATGCAGTCGTGCCATAAGATCCCCTCTCATGCGGCAGCCCGGAGGCGAGGCCGGGCGAAAATGCTACATGCAACACACTGACCTAAAAAGTTGTTTGGCAACAACACGGTTCGGCAGGCGGTATGAAATGTCGTCCTTAGCGGTGAAAACGAACATTTCCGCAGATAAATGCCATATTTGATAAAACGCGTTACCAAATGACAATGCCCCGCCCGCGCACAACACGCGGACGGGGCATTGTTCAAGTTATGTGGCCAGCGGCACTGTCACCTTTACTTAAGCTCGGGCCAGAAGTCCTTGTTAGCCTCGATCATGTCGTCGAGAACCTCCTTGGCGACCTTCATCGACGGCACGGTCTTGTTCAGTGTAAAGGCCTTGAGCGCCTTCTCGTACGAACCCTCGATCGTAGCCTCGACCACGAGCTTCTCGGAGTTCAGCTGCTGCATCATGAGGCCCTGCTGGAACAGCGGAATGTTGTCGCGGCTGATGACCTCGGGGCCGTTCTTGCCAATGTAGGCAGGCAGCTCGACCATAGCGTCATAGGGCATGTTGGGGATAGCGCCCTTGTTCTCGCAAATGACCAGGAAGCGCTGCTTGGTGTCGTTCTTCAGAGCGATAGCCAGATCGGCAATCCAGTCGCCGTGGCTGCCCGCATAGAACGTGCTCTCG
>UROJ01000183.1 GCA_900549335.1 uncultured Collinsella sp. | reverse complement strand
AGACACCCTCACCATTGCCGAGCGCGTAGTCGAGCGTCTGTCCGAGCGCATCGACATCGTTACCACTACGGTGGGCGAGGCCGCAAAGCTGGCGCCCAAACGCATCGAGATCCCCGGTCACATCGAACACCGCGCCTCAACCTCGCGCTAGTCTGTATGATAATATATAGACAATGTCATACAGGAGGTATCCATGGCTGCGTCTGTGCTGAGTGTGCGAGTGGACTCGTCAATTAAAGACTCATTTGCCGAGCTGTGCGAAGAGCTTGGCATGACTTCGTCTGTTGCGGTCAATATGTTTATGAGACAGATGCTGCGCGAGCGTTCGCTGCCGTTTGTTCCTTCACTTGGTAAAAGCTCTGCGAGCGAAAGCGCCGCGGCGGGCATTTTGGATACTGCCCAGATTGAGTCCGCCGTCTGCGAGGCGGCCAGCTCGATTCCCGCCATCAAAACCGTGATTCTTTTTGGTTCGTATGCCCGGGGCGAGGCGCATGTCGATAGTGATATTGACTTGCGTCTCGAAGTCGATCGCGAGCAGGGCTTTGGTCTTTTTGCGCTGTCGGCGTTTGGCGAGGCGGTGCGCAAAGAAACCGGGAGGCAGGTTGATCTCGTCTCGAGCGACCATCTTGATGACGATCTTGCCGCGGTAATCGAGCGCGAAGGAGTGATCCTTTATGATCGCGCGTAAGTCAGACGGTCTCCGCGCTCAAGAGGTTTTGGAGGCCATCTCCGAAACGAACGAGCGCATCAAGGCTTTTGATATCACCGAGGACCAGTTTCTGCATGCGAATGACGTGCGGACGAGGGCGTTGGCGGACTCCCTTTTGATGTGTGCGCTTAGGGTGACGGAAGAAGCGGGCAAGTTGTCGGAACGCTCGCAGCGGCTTCATCCCGAAATTGAGTGGCGTGGAATTATCGGCATGAGAAATTATCTTGCGCATGATTACGGCAATGTCGACCGCTCGGTTGTTTGGGATGCAGTGACGATGGAGTTCCCTGCGCTGGAACGAGCCTGTAGGCAAATTGTCTCCGAATCCGAGCGATAGTTGCTGGTCATACCCGCCTACGCGAACGTTTTTTGAGCGCTTGATACGCTTTAACCCTGCGGAAACATTTTTCTGCGATAGTATCTGCGATATAGACCAGTCGAAACCCGCCCGAAAGAAAGGGGAGCGACATGAACCAGCAGAACATCGATTACGTACTCCGCTCCGTAGAGCAGCGTGACATCCGCTTTGTGCGTCTGTGGTTTGTCGACATTCTCGGCCGCCTCAAGAACTTTGCCATTAGCCCCGAGGACCTCGAGGTCGCTTTTGAGGAGGGTATTGGCTTTGACGGCTCGGCCATCGAGGGCTTTGCCACGCCCGAGGAAGCCGACATGCTAGCGTTTCCCGATGCTTCGACCTTCCAGATTTTGCCGTGGCGCCCGAGCCACAACGGCGTCGCCCGCGTGTTCTGCGACGTGTGCACTCCCGATCGCAAGCCCTTCGCCGGCGACCCGCGCGATGCCCTGCGCCGCATGTTCCGCAAGGCCGAGAAAGCCGGCTATCTGCTCAACGTGGGAGCCGAGCTGGAGTACTATTACTTCCCCGACGAGCACACCCCCGAGCCGCTCGACAACGTGGGCTACTTCGATCTTTCGGTAAGCGATGCCGCCCGCGACCTGCGCCGCAACACGGTCCTCACGCTCGAGAAGATGTCCGTGCCCGTGGAGTACACCTTCCACGCCGCCGGCCGCTCGCAGCACGGCATGAGCCTGCGCCACGCCGAGGCCCTGAGCATGTCCGACGCCATCACCACGGCCAAGCTCATCATTAAGCAGCAGGCCTACGAGAGCGGTTGCCACGCTTCCTTTATGCCCAAGCCGTTGGTGGGCGAGGACGGCAGCGCCATGTTTTTGCATCAGTCGCTGTTCGACCACGACGGCAACAACGTCTTTTGGGGCGAGGACGACGAGAAGTACCATCTCTCCGATATCGCCAAGCACTACATGGCCGGCATTCTGGCACACGCGCGCGAGATTAGCGCCATCACCAACCCCACGGTCAACTCGTACAAGCGCATCACCACGGGCGGCGACTCCGTGCCGCAGTACGCCACGTGGGGCCTGCGCAACCGCGCGAGCATGGTCCGCATCCCGGTCTACAAGCCCGGCAAGCAGCTGTCCACGCGCATCGAGCTTCGCAGCCCCGACCCCATGGCCAACCCGTACCTGGTCAACGCCGTCACGCTGGCGGCTGGTCTCGACGGCATCGAGCGCAAGCTGGAACTCCCGCCCGAGGCAACGGCCGAGACGCTCAAGCTTACCGGCCGTCAGATGGTCGAGGCCGGGTACACGCCGCTGCCGCGCTCGCTCAAAGAGGCGCTTGACGTGTTTGAGGACTCGCAGTTTATGAAGGATGCCCTCGGCGAGCACATCCACAGCTTCTTCCTCAAAAAGAAGCGCGACGAGTGGCATAAGTTTGAGTCTACGATCACCGAGTGGGAGATCAAGCACTACCTGGCGAACTCCTAATCGCGCTGGCTTGTTCCAGTACGATTGAGCTCATTTCTTTGGAGGCCGATATGTCCGAAAAGAGTGCCCTGTTCATGGCGCGCACGACGCGCTTCCACGAGTTTGCCCGCAGCCTGACGACCACCCTGGGTGTCGAGGTGAGCCTGGCAACCCCCGATTCGCCGACTGCGGCGCACGACTTTGACCTGCTGATCCTCGATTCCGATGGCATTCGCAGCGACCGCATCGATCAGATTGCCAAGTGGCTTGACGATCGCGGCGGTGTCCCCATGCTGGTGATCGTCGACGACGAGGCGCTCGGTACCTTGCGCCTGCCCAATCACGCGCATGCCGACTTTGTGTGCCCCACGGCGACGCCCAACGAGCTCAAGGCTCGCGCGCAGCGCCTGATGGGCGAGGAGGAGACCGTCACCGCCGACGATGTGCTCAACATCGATAACCTCGAGATCAACTTGGCTACCTACCAGGTGACACTCGATAACGAGCCCATTGACCTGACGCTGATGGAGTACTCGCTGCTGAGCTTTTTGGCGACGCACCCCAACCGCGCCTACAGCCGCGAGGTGCTGCTGCACCGCGTGTGGGGCTTCGAGTACTGCGGCGGCACGCGCACCGTCGACGTGCACATCCGACGCATCCGCTCCAAGGTGGGCCCGCAGATCGCGGCACACATCACCACCGTCCGCGGCGTGGGCTATCTGTTTAAGGACTAGATTTCCACCACAAAGGGGACAGGCACCTTTGTGGTGGTTTTGACGCAGGTGCGGGTTCCTCTCGAATCTGCAGCAGAACTTAAGCCTTCCTAAAAGATTGCGTTCTCATACACTTGCGCCCGCATATTGGGGTACAACTCAACGTGAACAATGATGGCC
>UROJ01000182.1 GCA_900549335.1 uncultured Collinsella sp. | reverse complement strand
CTCCAGGCCCGGCACCATATGGAAGACGCGCTTCTGCTCGCCAAAGGTCAGGTTGGTCTGGAAGCCCACCAGGTTATAGGCGGTCTTCTCCTTGTTCTCGGCACGCAGCTGAATCGCCGCCCAAGGGCGACGTCCGGTACGCGGGTCGGTGAGGCCGACGGGCTTCATGGCGCCAAAGCGAATGGCGTCCTTGCCGGTGCGCGCAACCTCCTCGGCAGGCTGGCAGGCCTGGAACAGATCGCCGCCCTCAAAGTCCTTGAGCACCACGCGGTCGGCCGTGGTGAGCGCCTCGATAAAGGCCTCGTACTCCTCCTTGTTGAGCGGAGCGTTGAGATAGTCGCCGCTCCCCTGCTCCTCGTAGCGCGACTGCGAAAACAGCACGTCCATATCGAGCGTGGAGGCATCGACGATCGGCGCCGCGGCATCGAAGAACGCAAGGGCGTCGCCACCGACGAGCTTCATGACCTCTTCGCTCAGCGCCGGTGAACACAGCGGGCCCGCGGCAATGACCACGTGGCCCTCGGGGATCTGGGTGACCTCGCCGTGAACGACCTCGATATTGGGGCGGGCGGCAACCTCAGCCTCGACGAGCTCGGAGAATGTAACACGGTCGACCGCCAGGGCGCCACCAGCGGGAACAGCAGCGCGATGGGCGCAGTCGAGCAGGACTGAACCCATGCGCTCAAGCTCGGCCTTCAGCAAACCAGCCGCGGAATCCGGACGGGTCGACTTAAACGAATTGGAGCAGACGAGCTCTGCCAGGTGATCGGTATGGTGAGCCGGGGAGCTCACCTGGGGGCGCATCTCGCACAGCTTTACGGCAAACCCGCGGTCTGCCAGCTGGATCGCGCATTCCGAACCCGCCAGACCGCCACCGATAACCGTCACCTGATCGAACTGCATCTGCAAACACCTTTCTAATTGACACGTTTTCCATTGTGACCGAAGGGCGTCTGGGCGTGAAGGGCAAACTTGGAGGGCGCATACCTTCCATCCATCATGCGCTCGATAAGGCCCTCGAGTTCAAGCGAACCCAAGAGTTTGAGTACGCCGACAGCATCGAGTGAGACGAGCGCCGCGATGTTGTCGACCTTGAGCGGAGAGGCGATGAGCGCATGCATCACGGTCTGCTGTGTTGGATTCAGGTCGGCAATGCCGGGAGCATCGGGGCGCGAGTAGCGCAGGGTGCCGTATATGCGAGAGATAGCCATCTCGATGGACTCCTCGTCGACAATGCAGCAGGCACCGTTCGCAATGAGGTAATTCGTGCCACGCGACTCGGGCGATAGGATCGACCCCGGCACGGCAAGAAGTTCGCGCCCCAAATCCATAGCAGCCTCGGCTGTAGAAAACGTCCCGGAAGGCATACCCGCCTCGGATACAAAGAGGGCTTGCGACAGGGCCGCGATCACGCGATTGCGACGCGGAAAGGCAAACTTGCGCGGACCCATGCCCCACGGAGAGATCGACACGACCGCGCCGCCCGTATCGAGCGTGCGCGTAATAAGCCCCGCGCTCGAACGCGGGTAGACCACGTCGGCGCCCGTCCCCAGCACCACGACGTGTTTGCCGCCGGCGTTGACCGCAGCCCAACCCGAGGCCTGGTCACAACCGACTGCACCGCCCGAAACTACCGTCACTCCCGCCTCAACCGCCACCTTCGCCGCAAGCTCTGCCACGGCAAGACCATACGGCGAGGCCTTTCGCGCACCGATGATGGAGAGCGCGGGCGTCGAAAGCGCCTCGGGGTTGCCGCGCACATAGAGCGTCTGAGGTACATCAGAAAGCTCCAAAACGGTCTCGGGATACAACGCGTCACCTGGATGCAGCTCGAAGGTCCCCTCAGCCATCATTGGTCCCTCCTTCCCTGGTACATCGCCGCCTCGAGCACGTGGTCCTGCGTCACCTGCTCGCTCTCGGCGACATCTGCGATCGTGCGCGCAATGCGAACAAGGCGCACGATGCCACGCCCTGTGAGATGCGTGCGCTTCGACAGGCCGAGCACACACTTCTCCGCCGCATCATCGAGCTCAAAGGTCGAAACGACGCCGTCAATGGACCGAGTCTCGTCATCCTCGGCCTCGGCATCCGCATCGTCCATGCGGGATTCGCGCCAAGCGCGAAAGGCGCGACCGCGCACAACGTAGTCACGTAACTCGGCCGACGACATGCCCTCCGCACCCTCGATAATCACTTGAGGGTCGGGACGGGTCACATCGATCATCATGTCGATACGGTCGGCCAAAGGACCGCGCAGTTTAGACCGATAGCGCTCGACCATCGCCGCCGAGCAGCGACACGGCACCTCGCGATCGCCCAAAAAGCCGCAGGGGCAGGGATTGCTCGCAGCCAGCAGCTGAAAGCGCGACGGGAAGGTAAAAGCCCCGTCGACGCGTACGATCCTCACGTAGCCGCGCTCGATGGGCTGACGCAGCGTCTGCAGCACGCCAGTGGGAAACTCGGCAAGCTCGTCCAAAAAGAGCACGCCGCCATGAGCAAGGCTGATCTCACCCGGGTGCACCGGGCGCCCGCCGCCGATAAGGCCTGCGGTCGAAATACTGTGGTGGGGACTGCGGAAGGGGCGGTGCCCCGCCAACAAGCCATCAATGTTCTCACCCAAAACCGAATGGATGCACAGTGCCTCCTGCTGATCCTCAACGGAAAGCTCGGGCAGGATGCCGGTCATACGGCGTGCGAGCATCGTCTTGCCCGATCCCGGAGACCCGATCATGAGCAAGCCGAGTTCTCCTGCCGCCGCAAGCGCCATGCCGCGTTTAGCGACTTCCTGCCCCAGCACGTCTGCATAGTCGAGCTCGGGCTCAAAGGTCGCCTCGACACCCTCGGAATCCAAGTAGTGCCGTGCGGCATCGCCCATGCCATGAGCAAGCTGAGACAGATGGTCGATAAAGCCGCAATCTACGCCCGCGAGTGGCACATGCTGGTCGGACCTGCCGGCGATAAAAGACAGCCCCATGTCGCGAGCCAATAGCTGAAACGCCACCTCGCCCTTGACGGGAAGCACCGTACCGTCCAGACCAAGCTCACCTGCGATAAGGCAGCGATCGAGGTTGTCACGGGGAATCTGCTCATCGGCCGCTAGAACCGCGATGGCGATGGGCAGGTCAAAGCCGCTACCGGTCTTGCGGATATCGCCGGGTGCCAGGTTAACGGTAATGCCCGAGCGCGGGATCTCGAACCCGGCGGAGCGCATCGCGCAGCGAATACGACCGCGTGACTCCATCACCTCCATACTCGGAATGCCGAGCATCTGGATGCCCGGAACGCCACCGGCAAGCGAGACCTCGACCGTGACGTGAATCGCCTCGACGCCGCGGATGCAGGCCGCGTGAACGGCAAACGTCTCGAACGCCATCACGACACCTGCCAA
>UROJ01000181.1 GCA_900549335.1 uncultured Collinsella sp. | reverse complement strand
TACACCGTCTAATTCGTCGGCAGCGTCAGATGTGTATAAGAGACAGCATTAAGTGCTTTCCTTTGCGTGCGGAACTCGCGACAAACTTAACCCCCGCCCTCAGCCCCGGAGACCCTCCCTGCCGTCACTTTGTTCAACCAGTTTTGCGGGCGTGCGCCGCTGCGCGGCTAGCCCGCGTGCTCCTCGGCGGGGTTGGTCTGATGGATCTTGTTGAATTTCGGCCTTTGGCTTAAAGAAAAACGGGGGATGCATTGTGCATCCCCCGTTTTTGTTGCGGTTAGTCTAGGTCAATAAACTTGGCGCTTAGGATCTTGCCGTCTTTTACTAGCATCCTGGCCATGGTGGGGCCTCGGGTGCCTCTGGGGTAGCTGGCGCTGCCCGGGTTGAGGACTAAGCAGCGGCCCACTTGGGCTTCTTTGGTTACGTGGGTGTGGCCGTTGATGGCTACGTCTACGGATCCCACCGGAAGATCTTCGCGGTAGTGGGCTACGGCGAATTTGAGGCCTTCGTAGGTAAAGAGCGCAAGACGGTCTACATCGGGACCGTAGTCGCGGTAGTAATCGTTGTTGCCCAGTACGGCCCGCACGGGGGCGATGGTGCATAGGTGCTCGTAGTCCATCTCTGACGTGAGGTCGCCAGCGTGGATAATCAGGTCTGCGCCCTCAAGCTCATCCAAGAGCGCAGGCGAAAGATAGCCGTGGGTGTCCGAGATGATGTCGATGCGCTTGGCGCTTGCACTGTTCATGGGATCCCTTCCGCAAAAAAACGATTCGGCAGATACATACAAAAAAGCCCCACGGCTCCGCAGACGATGGGTCTACAGGGCTGCGGGGCCAGTGTGCTAGAGACTCAGAGCCTTCTTGAGCGGCACGACGCGGCGGCGCGAAACCGGCACGCGTTCGTCGACGCCCGTAATGCCCAGCTGGATGGCGCCCGAGGGCACCGTCTCGACGTCCGTAACGCACGCCAAGTTGACGATATAGCGGCGGTGAACACGGAAGAAGCCAAAGTCGCAGAGCTTGGCCTCAAACTGCGCCAGCGAGGTCGTCGACAAAAAGCGATCATCGACGGTATAGATGCAGGAGTAATCGTCCTTGGCCATGATAAAGCGAATGTCGTCCACGGGAATGAGCACCTTACGGCCGCCCTTTTCCACCGGGATACGCTCGATGGTCACCTTGCTGTCCGTAACCGGCTTGGCGCGTTGCATGACCTTCTCGATCGCGCGATCCAAGCGAGCTTCCTCGACCGGCTTCATCAGATAATCGACAGCATCCACGTCGAATGCCTCGACCGCATGGTCGCTATACGCAGTCACAAACACGATCGCCGGCGGATTTTTGAGCTTATGCAGCGCCTCGGCAAGTTGCAGGCCCGAGGCACCGGGCATCGAGATATCGAGAAACACGACATCGACGCGGCTCTCCATAAGCATCTCGATGGCGGAGCGGACGCTCGACGCCTCCGTGATCGTGCCGATCTTGCCCGTTTGCTCGAGCAGGAAGCGAAGCTCCGAGCGAGCCGGCGCCTCATCATCCACAATCATCGCACGCAGCATAGGGATAAAACCTTTCGTCAACCAACTACGCCGGGCATCCGTCGCATGACGTTGAGCCCGTAGCCTTTTATTTTACTCTTGAATGTCGAAGATGCTCTCTGACAAATCAAGATGAAGGAGCACTTTGGTGCCCTTGCCCGGCGCCGATTCGACACGCGTATAGGAGTGCGGCCCATAAAAGCGATGGATGCGCTCCGAAATATTGTGCATGGCCACACCGGCGCCGCCACCCTGGGGAGAGCTGGCGTCGGGACGGGCAGAACGCTCGTCAAACAGTCTGGCGGCGGTACCCTCATCCATGCCCACGCCATTATCGGCCACGGCAATCAAGATTGCATCCTCGCCGTCTTGGTGAACGGTCACGTCGATCCTCAGGGCGTCGTCATCGCCCATACCATGACGTACGGCGTTCTCGACAATCGGCTGGATCACGAACGCCGGCACCAGCGTATCTTCCACGTCCTCGGACACATCGAACGTCGCAAGCACGCGGTCCTCGCCAAAGCGGGCCTTCTCAAAGGTAAGGTAGCGCTTGGTCTGGGCAACCTCACGCGAGACCGGAATAAGCGATCCCAAGTTGTCGAGCGTGGCGCGATAGAACGATGAGAACTCACGAAGCAGTTCGCGGGCCCGCAGCGGATCGGTGCGCGTAAACGATGCAATGGTGTTCAGCGTGTTGAACAGGAAGTGCGGGTTAATCTGCGCCTGCAGCGCACGCACCTCGGCGCGCGCTGTGAGTTCCTTTTGCACCTCGAGCTCGTGGATGGCGAGCTGCGTGGACAAGATCTCGGCAAAGCCCGAGGCAAGCGCGTACTGGGTACGGTCGACGGCGCGCGGGGTCTTGTAGTAGAACTTGAGCGTGCCGACGGTACGATCGCCCACCTTGATGGGGGCGATAATGCCGGCGGGGACTTGGTTGTGTGAGCCGTCCGAGCCCACGACATCCACCATACGGTTGAACGACTGCACGATGCCATGTTCGATAACGTAGCGCGTGGCAAGCGTGTGGATGGGAAAATCTGGCAGTAGTTTTTTCTCAAGCTCGCCCGCGCAGGCCAGCACGTTGCCCTCGTCGGTGATGGCCACCGTCATGGCACGCGTCTCGGGCAAAATGCGCTGGCACACCAAACGCGCCGACTCCTGCGTCAGACCGCCCTTAATGTCCTCGAGCATGGCCGAGGCCACCGAGAGCGTCTCCTCGGTGTACTGGGAGCGCACCGAATCGGGATTGAGCGTCAAAAAGATAAAGATGCACAGAAAGATGCACAGCAGCGCGCAGGCAATCACCGTGGCGATCGGCTCGATACCGGTCACCAAGGCAAAAATAAAGTACACCAGCACGCAAATGGCGCAGGCAACGGCAATGATGCGAAAGATTGATATTGAACTATCGCGCTGGGCGCGGCGGTCGATCATTCGGCCCCCTCCAGGATACTGATCAGTTGTGCGTCACGCCAAAGCCCGTCCATGATCTTGGGCCAAAAGCTCTGGAAACGCAGGTAGCTTGCAGCGTTTTGGCGCGCATAGGCCTTTGCCTCGCCGATACCATGGCGCCAGATGCGCAGGTAGCCCTCATGCTCGCGGGTAAACACGCTGCGGACCATAGCGGTCTTGCGCACGCGGTCGTCGAGCTCGCGCGAAATCCACGGGCCCGGGTAGGGCATGAGTGATGCCGCCGTAACGGGAATGAGCTCCTTTTGATGCGCGGCGAATGTCAACTTGGCCCGTTCGTAGTACCAACGGTATACATCCTGCATAAAGCGCGGTGAGCGCTTTTCGGACTCCGGAGGCAGATGGCGCACGGTCCACTCGTTATCGAACCACACGTCGTAGCCAAACATGCGCATGTTAAAGAGG
>UROJ01000180.1 GCA_900549335.1 uncultured Collinsella sp. | reverse complement strand
GATGTAGTCGCGCAGACGGTCGACCTTATCCTCGTTGCCATGCTCAAGCATGCGGGAAAAGTCTGCCACGCCCGCTTCAAGGCTGTCGAAGGTATCGCGACGCGGCGATTCAAAGTACGTGACCTGCGGCAGGGCACCCATCTGAATGAGGATGTTGAAGGCGTACGCAAAGCCATTACTGCAGGTAACCGAGGCACCGATAGCGTTCATCAAGTGCAGATCATAGCGCGGGCTGGAGTTGGCGACCATCGTGACAGCACAACGCCGACGAGCCGTACGGTCGAGCTTGGCAAGCGCACCTTTTAGATCGGTCGTCGTAACCGACCGACTGGCAAAGGCAACATCCACCGCTTTCGCGACCGGTCCAACCAAATCCCAATCATCATCCCAAGCAAGCTCAAGCGGCGCAATGCGATCCTCGAGCCCATAGTACTCAATGCCAGCATCAAGCGTGCCCAACATAGCAGGGGAGAAGTCAGCAGCAATCACAGGATGCCCAGCCTGAGCAAGCGGAATAGCGATCGACCCAGCTCCGCACCCCATATCCAGCACGGATTCACCAGGCTTTAACGCCAACAGCTTCATAAAGTCCCGGGCATACGGAGCAGTCTCAAGCGGCCGAAAATGCCGAGCCCGCTTATCCCACTCAAAAGAATCATCAGCCCGCCGCCGACCAGCCTGCATCTGCATCCACTCCAGATTCCAATCTGTGGAAAGCAGTTCAGAGCGAGCATCCCCATCAACCACGGGCCACCCTCCTAGCAACAAAAAAGCGACTCCTCCCAAAAGAAGAGCCGCAACCAGCATATATCAGAAAGAACCGATCCAACGCCAAACCGCCATACCAGCAAAGTAGGGCAGAAGCGAAGCGACTGCCAAAGGGATAGAACCCAACCGAGGTCCCGTTGTGCGGGAGCCCCGGGGAGGGCAAATATATAAGGTCGATCGCGAGTTCCGCACGAGCCGGAGAGCACTTAATGTGCTCTCCGTGCGAGTCAGGACTGTCCGAGCAGGCGACCTTATATATTTGCCCTCCCCGGGGCTCCTCGCCAGTCCCCCTCAGCTAGTTCTTCAGCGAGTTCAGCGGCGCCGGGAATCGACCACCGCGGTGGGCAAGCACGGTGCCGGCGTTGGGGTTCACCGGCATGATGGGCGCACGGCCGAACAGGCCGCCGTACTCGACGCAGTCACCCACGCCCTTGCCGATGGCGGGAATCACGCGGACGGCCGTGGTCTTGTTGTTGATGACGCCGATGGCCATCTCATCGGCGATGATGCCGGCGATGGTCTCGACCGGGGTGTCGCCGGGGATGGCGATCATGTCCAGGCCAACGGAGCACACGCAGGTCATGGCCTCGAGCTTCTCGAGCGAAAGCGCACCGGCCTCGACGGCGGCGATCATGCCGGCGTCCTCGGACACGGGGATGAAAGCGCCGGAGAGACCGCCCACGCTGGAACTGGCCATGACGCCGCCCTTCTTGACGGCATCGTTGAGCATGGCGAGCGCGCAGGTCGTGCCCGGGCCACCACAGGTGCCCACGCCGATGATCTCGAGGATGCGCGCGACGGAGTCGCCGATGGCGGGCGTGGGAGCCAGCGACAGGTCGACAATGCCCTTCTCGACACCCAGGCGATGGGCGGCCTCGCGGCTCATGAGCTCGCCGGCACGGGTAATCTTAAAGGCGGTCTGCTTAATCTTCTCGGCGACTTCCATCATCGATGCGGAATCGGGCAGCGTCTCCAGGGCTGCGGCCATAACGCCGGGGCCCGAAACGCCTACGTTGATGACGGCGTCGGCCTCGCCACCGC
Source organism: uncultured Collinsella sp. (assembly GCA_900549335.1). Classification (GTDB taxonomy): domain Bacteria; phylum Actinomycetota; class Coriobacteriia; order Coriobacteriales; family Coriobacteriaceae; genus Collinsella. The sequence goes on along the minus strand of UROJ01000180.1, from coordinate 1,687 downwards.
CGTGGACGGCGCCCGCCATAAACGGGGAGTCCTCGACCATGTTGGCAAAGCAGACAAACTTGGAAGCGCCGACGGAATCCTGGTCGGCCGTGAGTTTAGCGGCATCGATGATGGTCTGGGCGGCCATAAGCACGGCGTCCATATTGATGCCGGCGCGCAGGCTGGCGACGTTGACGCTGGAGCAGACGCGGCTCGTGGTGGCGAGGGCCTGCGGAATGGACTGGATAACGCGGCGATCGGCGTCGCCGATGCCCTTCTGGACGAGCGCGGAGAAGCCGCCTAGGTAGTCGATACCGAGGGTCTCGGCCGCGCGGTCGAGGGCGTGCGCGATGGGGGTGAGGTCCTCATCCTTGCAGCAAGCGGCAATCTGCGCCACCGGGGTGACGGAAACGCGCTTGTTGACGATGGGGATACCGTACTCGCGCTCGAGGTTCTCGGCGGTCTCGACCAGATGCTCAGCCGTGTGCGTCACGTGGTCGTAGATCTTCGTGCACATGCGGTCGAGGTTCTCGTCACCGCAACCCATGAGCGAAACACCCATGGTGATGGTCCTGATGTCGAGGTTCTGCTCCTCAACCATGCCGCGGGTTTCCGCGATTTCTGCGGGCGTGATCGCCATCCTTGCGCTCCTATCTGCCAAAACGAGCATAGCTTTTTCTATTCTAACGTGCCGCACGTGCCAAGTGGCGCGTGCGGCACGTTTTGGTGCTCGGTTGTTTCCGTTGTGTTACTGCCCAAAGACCTCTTCGGCGATACGCGCGCTTTCGGCGGCGTCCTTGGCGTAGTAGTCCGCGCCGATCTGCTTGGCGTATTCGGGGGTGAGCACGGCGCCGCCTACGATGATCTTGACGCCTGGAACCTCGGCATGGAGCAACTTGATGGTCTCCTCCATGGCGACGACGGTGGTGGTCATAAGCGCCGAGAGGCCGACGAGTTTGATGTCACGTTCCTTGACGGTCTTGAGTACCTCCTGCGGATCGACGTCGCGGCCCAGGTCAAAGACGGTGTAGCCGTAGTTGTCGAGCAGCATTTTGACGATGTTCTTGCCAATATCGTGGATGTCGCCCTTGACGGTGGCCACGCAGATCTTGCCCTTGTCGGCAATCTCGCCGGCGGGCATCAGGCGCTTGATGGTGTCAAAGCCCACGCGCGCGGCCTCAGCCGAGGCCATAAGCTGCGGCAAGAAGAACTTGCCCTGGTCAAAGAGGACGCCGACCTCATCGAGGGCGGGGATAAAGTGATTGTTGATGAGGTCCATAGCGTCGTGATCTGCCAGCAGACGCTCGGTTTCTGCCGCAATCTCGCCTTTGCGGCCCGAGACGACCATGCGACGAATCGGGTCGTCGTTGCCGTCGGAGCCGGCGGTGCCAGCGGCGGGCACGGTGTCGGTCGATACTGCCTGGGCCGCTGCCGGGTTGGCGGCGATCTTGTACGGATCGGTCCAGCCGGCGTAGCGCTCGATATATCCGGTCGAGCCCTCGTCCTCAACGCTCAAGACGCGATAGCTGTAGACGGTGTCCATAAAGCGCTTGGAGCCCGGGTTCATGATGGGGGCATCGAGGCCCGCGCCAAAGGCGGCGGCCAAAAAGACCGAACCCAGCAGCGGGCGAGCGGGCAGGCCAAAGCTGATGTTCGACACGCCGAGCGCGCATTTGACGCCCAGGCGCTCCTTGCACAGGGACATGGC
>UROJ01000179.1 GCA_900549335.1 uncultured Collinsella sp. | reverse complement strand
TCATGCGGCGCAGACGCACAATCGCGGCCAGATCCGTGTCGGTCAGGATGATATCGGCGACCTCCTTGGCGATGTCGCTTCCGCCACCCATTGCCAGCCCCACGTCGGCCAAACCGAGCGCCGGCGAATCGTTGACGCCGTCGCCCACCATGGCAACATGGCGCCCCTCGCCCTTAATGCGCTCCACATAGGCGTACTTGTCCTCGGGCAGCAGCTCGGCCTTAAACTCGTCGACACCCGCCTCGCGCGCAATGCGCTCGGCCGTGCGCTCGGAATCGCCCGTGAGCATAACGACATGCTTGACGCCCAGCGCATGCAGGTCGGCAATGGCCTCGCGCACGCCGGGTTTGAGCGGGTCCTCGATGCCGAGTACGCCCACGACCGTGCCGTCGACTGCCAGGTACAGCGGCGACAGGCCCTGCATCTGGGACTCGATGCGCTCCTTGATGTCGGATTCGAGCTGTGCGCCCTCGTCCTCAAATACAAAGTGCGCGGAACCGATGATGGCGCGGCGCCCCTCGATGGACGACGCGATGCCGTGCGCCACGATGTACTCGACGGCGGCATGGCGCTCGCGGTGCTCGAGCCCGCGCTCGCGGGCAGCGTTGACCACGGCGCGTGCCACCGGATGCGGGAAATGCTCCTCCAGGCAAGCGGAAAGGCGCAGGACCTCGTCCTCGCTCCAGCCATCGGTGGTGAGCACGCAGGCAAGACGCGGCTGCGCCTCGGTAAGCGTGCCGGTCTTATCAAACACAATGGTGTCGGCCTTGGCAAACGACTCAAAGTACTTGGCGCCCTTGACCATGACGCCCATCTTGGCAGCATCGCTCATGGCGGTCATGACGGCGACCGAACCCGTGAGCTTGAGTGCGCACGAGTAGTCGACCATCAGTGCCGCCGAGGTCTTGATGAGGCTGCGGGTAGTAAGCGCAACTAGGCCCGCGAGCAGGAAGTTCCACGGGACGATCTTGTTGGCAAGGTCCTCCATATGCGACTGGCCCTCGGACTTGAGCGAGTCGGCCGTCTGCACGAGCGAGACGATTGAGCGCAGTTTGGTTTGCGCCGTATTGGCGCGCACGCGCACCAAGATGCCGCCGTCTTCCACGACGGTACCGGCGAACACGTCGTCGCCCACGCTGCGCTCGACGGCCAGCGGCTCGCCGGTCAGGGTCGCCTGGTTGACCATAGCGCTCCCCTGCTCGACAACACCGTCGATGCAGATGGACATGCCGGTGCGCACGGCGACCAGATCGCCGGGCTCAAGCTCGGTCGCGGCAACGCTTACCTCGGTGTCGCCGACAACCTTTTGCGCCTTGTCGGGCACATCGAGCAGCGAGTTGATGAGCTCGTTTTCACTCATGGCGCGGGTGTAGTCCTCGAGCAGCTCGCCCACGTTGAGCAGGAACATCGTCTGGCCCGCGGTGTCGACATCACGCTTGACGAACGAAATGCCGATGGCCGAAGCGTCGAGCACGGGAACGGTCAGGCGCGGCTGCGCGAGCTCACGGAGGGCGGCGCGCAAAAAGGTCATGTAACCGGCCACGACAAACACCGCACGCAGGGGCGTGGGCAAAAACCAGCGACGTGCGTAGTGGGCGCCGACAAGTGTGGCAAGATCCATGACGAGCTTGTGCTTGCGCGGCTCGAGTTGTATCACGTAGCCCGACTTGGCATCAGCGATAGCTTGAGCATCGAGTGCGCCCAAGGCGTCGAGCACGCTCGCGCGGCGCGGCTCATCGTATTCGAGCGCCATCTGGCCGATGCGGCCGTAGACGCGCACCTTGTGCACGCCGTCGATGTCGCCGCCAAGCTTAAGAAGTGCATCGAGATCGCTCTCTGGCACAGGACCCGCCAATTGAAGACGGGTCCTGCCGGGGATCTCGCTAATAATCGAGAATCTCATAGTTTGTGCCTGGAAGCGCTACTCAGCTGCGTTGTCCGCGGCGGCCTCGCTCTGGGTGATGTAAGCAGCCTCGGCAACCATGTCGTCGACATTAGCCTTGGCCTGCTCGACCATGTCCTGGTAGCCGTTCTTGATGCGCATACCGCACGCAATACCCTGCACGCAGGCATTCTTGACCGGAGCGCTGGTAAGCAGCTTGATGCCGGCCGTGCCAAGCAGAAAACCGCCACCAACAAGCAGGGTGTTAAACGTCGACTTCTTCATGTTGCTTCTCCCTTTTGCCGCATGGGGCGCGGCATGGTGCCTTAGCACCCGAGTTCATCAGTTAGCTCGAGCACGCTTTTGAAATACCTTAATTCTATCTAACTATCTAGGTCAGCCATGGCTAACCTTTTGAAAATTAACGATGCGGAGTAACCGATTGTCAATGTGACAAAGGGACTGTTCCTTTGCCCCTTCTTACAGCTGCCAGGCAGCCGCTTCCTTTTGCAGCGCAACCATGCGGGCGAATTCTCCACCTGCCGCCTTGAGCTGCGCCGGAGTGCCCTGCTCGGCAACCACACCATCCTTGAGTACAACGATCTTATCGGCATTTTCTACCGTGCGCATACGGTGGGCGATCACGATAACTGTCTTTCCTGCGAGCAGGCGGGAGAGCGCCTGCTGCACCACGGTCTCGTTCTCCACATCCAAACTCGCCGTCGCCTCGTCCAGCAACACAATCGGCGCATCTTTGAGCAGCGCGCGGGCGATGGAGATGCGCTGGCGCTCGCCGCCGGACAGCTTGGAGCCGTTCTCGCCGATCATGGTGTCATAGCCCTGCGGCATGCGGCTCACAAACTCGTCGCAGTTGGCGGCACGCGCGGCAGCAAGCACTTCCTCATCGGTGGCATCGCGACGACCAAGACGGATGTTTCCCATCACCGTGTCGTCAAAGAGCAGCACGTCTTGGAACACAATGGCGTAGTCGCGCAGCAGCACCTCGGGGTCCACGCTCGCAACATCCACGCCACCCACGGTGACCGTGCCTTCGGTGGCGTCCCAAAAGCGCGCGGCCAGGCGGCTCACCGTAGACTTACCGGAACCCGAAGGACCGACCAGCGCCGTAACTTCGCCTTCCTTGGCGGTAAAGCTCACATCGGTAAGAACTTTCTCGCCGGCGCGGCCGTCCTCGCCCGCACCATAGCCAAATGCCACGTGATCGAACACCACATCGTGGCCCACGGGCTCAAACTGCTCGCTGCCCCACGCCACAGGCTCTTCCATGATGGAGCGCATGCGCTTGGCCGACGACTCGGCGACAAACAGCTCGGACATCAGCATCAGTGCCTGATCGAAGGGCGCATAGATGCGGCTCACCATGAGCAGGAAGGCAAACATCACCAAAAAGTCGACCTGGCCGGAGGCGACCATCGCAGCACCCGTGACCAACGTGGTGGCAATCCCCAGGCGCAGGATGGCAAAGGCGGAGTTGACCAAAAGCCCGTTGGCGAGCTCACCTTTGGTGGTCTCGCGCTCCTCGGCATCGATCACGGCGTTGAGCCCCTCAAGATAATGGGCCTCCTGGTTGGTGGCGCGGATCTCACGCACGCAGTCGAG
>UROJ01000178.1 GCA_900549335.1 uncultured Collinsella sp. | reverse complement strand
CACCAAGATATCCCAAACGCCACCTACAACCTCAAAACCCCCAACGACCTACTAACCCTAACAACCAAATAACCCACGCGTCCCACCCTTTCAGCCCCAACGCCACAAGGGCGATTGAGCAGGACGGTTTGGGCGGGTCCCGTACTTAGTTTCCAAAATCATTCCGCAGCGCGAAGGCCCCCGTTGTCAACGCTTCGAAGAAGCGAGACAACGGGGGCCTTCATGCGCGAGGACGTTTTGGAAACTAAGTACGGGACCCGCCCAAACCGTCCGGTGGGATCAGAGTACCCTTGTTGTTACTCTGCTTTGCCCACAGAGTTGAGGTTGGTCATGCGGATCTTAACCAGCTCGGTGATCTCACGCATGCCCTCCTTGGCCGGCTTCTTGGGATCGAAGCAGGCGGGGTTCTCGGCCATGTAGGCCATGAAGCCCTTGGTGTAGGCCTGACGCAGCTCGGTGGCGTAGTTAACCTTGCAGATGCCGTTCTTCACAGCCTCGGCAACCTGCTCATCGGGCACACCGGAGGTGCCGTGCAGAACCAGCGGCACGTCGACGGCGTCGCGGATGGCCTTGACCACGGACTGCTCGATATGCGGATCGCTCGTGTAAACGCCGTGGCTGGTGCCAACGCCAATGGCCAGCGAGGTGCAGCCGGTGCGCTCAACGAACTCCTTGGCCTCGGCAGGATCGGTGTAGGGGCTCTCGCCCTCAACCGCGGGACCGTCGTCCTCCTTGCCGCCAACCTTACCGAGCTCGGCCTCGACGGGCACGCCCATGGCGCGGCCAGCGTCGGCGACGGACTTGGTCAGGGCGATGTTGTCCTCGAAGGACTCGTGCGAACCGTCGATCATGACAGAGGTGTAGCCCGTGCGGAAAGCCTGCATGCAGCGGTCATAGCCATCGCCGTGATCGAGGTGCAGAGCGACGGGCACGGAAGCGCGCTCGGCGGCAGCCTTGACCATGCCGTAGAAGTAGTCCAGACCAGCGGTCTTGATGGTGCCCGGGGTGGTCTGCATGATGACGGGGGACTTGGTCTCCTCGGCAGCGGCCAGAACGGCCATAACAAACTCGAGGTTCTCGACGTTGAAAGCGCCGACAGCGTAGTGGCCGGCCTGAGCGTCCTTGAGCATCTTTTCGGTGGTAACAAGTGCCATGAGCGTTTGCTCCTCTCCCTCGCCCGCATCTGGACATCGGGCGTACGTGTCCGCAAGGCGATTTACCTTGCGTTTTGCTGCGCTCATTGTATGAAATTCAGCGGCTTTGCACGTGCGAGATATTGAGCCCATGCAGGTCAATACAGTCATTTTTGAAAAGTAAACGGAAGGAATTGGAGCCGAGCGGGCGTGTTCGATATTGAATTTTGGGCGTTCAGCGTCTTTCTTTTATAGAAAAGATAAGTAATCGAAAGGTGTTTTCTTACTCAAAAAGAAAATGAACGAAAATGGAGTCAACACAATTCCTGCAAATTTAGCCGAGAATGGAGCAACCATGGCCCAAGCTACCAACCGTGCATTTGCCGACGAACGCCGTACCGCCATTATGGAAATGCTCGAGCACAACGCCTCGGTGCAGGTAGCAGAAATCGCCCAGACCTTTAGCGTGTCCTCCGTCACCGCCCGCGCCGACCTGGACGCGCTCGCCGAAGCAGGCAAGCTGCGCCGCACACATGGTGGTGCCGTATCGCTCCACAAGCGCCTGACCGTCTCCACGCAGGATCGCCGCATCAACGTCAACGTCGCCGCCAAGCAGGCCATCGCGCAAAGCGCCATCGAGCTCGTCAATGACGGCGACACACTGCTTGTCGACTCGGGCACCACCGCGCTCGAATTTGTCCGCTTGCTCGACCAGCGCGACGGCATCACCGTCATCACGGCCGACATCACCATCGCCGATTACATCGACGAGAGCATGCCCTCGGTCGATGTCGTCATGCTGGGCGGGGCACTGCGCAAAGGTCATCGCTATCTGTACGGACCGCTCACCATGCAGGCGATCCAAATGGTCCATGCCGACCTTGCCATCATGTGCCCCGGCGCTTTTGTTCCCGGCTGCGGCTTTACGACCGACTTTCCGCAGATGGCCGAGACCAAAACAGCCATGATCTCCGCCGCCCGTCAAGGCGTTGCCCTCATGGACGCCAGCAAGGTCAACGGACGCGGCATGTACCGCTTTGCCAAACTGACCGATGTCGGCACCATCGTGATGGACCGTGACCCCGACCATGCCGTCGCCACCTCGATCGCCGAGTTAGCCAACGACGCTCGTCCAGCCCTCATCATCGCCGGCGCTTAAACAAAAACCACCACAAAGGTGCCTGTCCCCTTTGTGGTGGTTTGAGCGTTAAAAGTAAACGTATCGCTACTTGGAGAGCTCGTCAGCGAGGGCCTCGATCTGGGCGCGCGATGCGTCGTTGAGCGAACCCAGGACGGTCACTTTGTTCTGCGTCAGGGTGATGTCCTTCATACCCTCGAGCTCCTTAGTCATAACCTTAGCGGCGACAGGTGCCCAAGAACCGGCCTCGACGAGCGCCACGGTGCGGTTCTGGTAGGCATGCTCAGCGAGCGTGTGGATGAAGGTGCTCATGAACGGGAAAATCTCGCCCTGATAGGTGATGGAAGCGAGCACCAGACGGTCATAGCGGAACGCGTCCTCAACGGCCTCGGCCATGTCATCGCGAGCCAGGTCAAAGACGGAGACCTTCTGGCCGCGAGCCTCGAGCGCAGATGCGAGCTCCTCGACGGCAGCCTTCAGGTGGCCATAGACGCTCGCGTAGGCAATGGTGATGCCCTCGTCCTCGGGCTGATAGCTCGACCAGGTGTTGTAGGTGTCGAGGTAGTGGCCCAGGTTCTCGGTCAGCACGGGGCCGTGGAGCGGGCAGATAATCTGAATGTCCAGATCGGCGGCCTTCTTAAGCACGGCCTGCACGAACTTGCCGAACTTGCCCACGATACCAAAGTAGTAACGACGCGCCTCGCAAGCCCAGCCTTCCGGGTCCTCGATATCGTTGGCACCGAACTTGCCAAAGCCGTCGGCACTAAAGAGCACCTTGTCGGTGGCCTCATAGGAGAAGAGCACCTCGGGCCAGTGAACGTTGGGGGCGCCGACAAACGTTAGGCTGTGGCCACCCAGGTCGAGCACGTCGCCCTCTTTGACGACCATCTTGCGCTCCGGATAATCGGTACCAAAGTAGTTGACCATCATGCGGAAGGCGCCCATGCTGGCCACAACCTGCGCCTGGGGATAGCGCTCCATAAAGGCGGCGATGCCAGCGGAGTGATCGGGCTCCATATGGTGAACGACCAGGTAATCGGGCGTGCGACCGTCGAGCACGGCTTCGATGTTACCGAGCCACTCGTCGACAAAACCGCCGTCGACCGAATCGGCGACAGCGATCTTTTCGCCCAAGATAACGTAGCTGTTGTATGCCATACCGTTCTCGGACACATCGTACTGGCCCTCGAACAGGTCAATGTCGTGATCGTCGACGCCAACGTAGCGGATATCCTTGGTGATCTCCATCAGGCAAAGCCTCCTAGATAGACAAAAG
>UROJ01000177.1 GCA_900549335.1 uncultured Collinsella sp. | reverse complement strand
CACTTGGGGCAGACGCAGGCCTCGCCCAGGTAGCTCTCGGGAGCATCGGTGAACCAGGCGTCGGAGCCCTTCTCGTGGAAGAGCTTGATGACAGCGTCGAGCGTGGCGTCGTTCATGACCTTCTCGCCGCAGTCGGCGCAGGTGTAGCTCGGGATGGGCACACCCCAGTTGCGCTGACGGCTGATGCACCAGTCGGGACGCTGCTCGACCATGGCGCCGATGCGGTTTGCCGCGTGGGCCGGATACCACTTGACGTTCTCGCGGACCTCCTTGCCAGCCTGCTCGCGCAAACCGGTCTTATCCATCGAGACAAACCACTGGTCGGTAGCACGGAAGAGCACCGGGTGCTTACAGCGCCAGCAGTGCGGATAGCTGTGCGTGATCTTCTTCTCGAGAACCAGGGTGCCGCGCTCGCGCAGGAACTCGATGATGTGCGGGTTGGCCTCGTCGGTATCCATGCCGCTGAAGGGGCCACCGGTGCCAAACTCCTCGCCGGTATAGAACTTGCCGTCGTCATCGACCGGCATGCAGATGTCGGTGATGCCCTCCTTGAGGCAGGCAAAGTAGTCGTCGACGCCGTGGCCGGGCGAGTTGTGGACGATACCGGTACCGTCGTCGACACCGACGTAATCAGCCAGCAGCGCCACGCCCTCGACACCGTCAAAGATCGGCTGCTTGTAGTGGATGTGATGGAAGGTCTCGGCGGGAACCACGTAGGGCTTGCCGTCGACCATGACCGGGGTGTACTCCCAGCCAAACTCCTCGCAGCACTTGGGAGCCAGGTCCTCGAGCATGACCTCGGCGCGGCCATCGTGCTCAACGGCGACATAGGCGGCGCCGGGCTTGAGGGAAACAGCCTGGTCGGAAGGGATGGTCCACGGCGTAGTCGTCCAGATGATGAAGTCGACCGGGCCGTCGAAGTTCTCGAGGCCGGCGGGCTTGGAGGTCATCTCAAAGCGCACGAAAATGGACGGGCTCGTCTCATCGGAGTACTCAATCTCGGCCTCGGCGAGTGCGGTGTGGCAGTGCTTGCACCAGTGGACGGGCTTGTGACCGCGATAGATCATGCCCTTGTCGAACATGGCCTTGAAGACCTCGATGTCGGCGGCGTCATGCTGGTGATAGAGCGTCAGGTAGGGGTTGTCCCAGTCGCCGAGCACGCCCAGACGACGGAAACCGGCCTTCTGCAGCTCGATGTTCTCGACGGCGAACTCGTTGCAGAGCTCACGGATCTTAGCCGTAGAGGTCTGGTTGAACTTCTCGGTGCCGAGCTTCTCCTCGACCTTGTGCTCGATCGGCTGGCCGTGGCAGTCCCAACCAGGGACATAGGGGACCTCATAGCCCTGCATCATCCAGTAGCGGTTGATCATGTCCTTGGAAATCTTGTTCATGGCGTGGCCGATGTGGATCGGACCGTTGGCGTACGGCGGGCCGTCATGCAGCACGAACTTCTTGTGACCCTCGTTCTTCTTCAGAACCTGCTCGTAGACCTTGTTGTCCTGCCAGTCCTTGAGTCGCTTGGGCTCGGACTTGGAAAGACCGGCACGCATGGGAAAACCGGTCTTAGGCAGATTCATCGTCTGCTTGTACTCGTTTGCCACGGTACCCCCTTCATGTCATGGGCGCACACGCCCGTTGGGCACCAAAAAAGCGCCCGTCCCTACAAGCTGGGACGAAGCGCCACAAAAACGGGCTGTACGCCCGCAAAAGCTCTTCGCTTAACCACCCAGCTTAGATGCCCTCGCCCGCGTCGCCGCGCGCTCGCATCCGTTACTCGGCTGATCTGTATCGACGACCATCTCGGCGATATCTACTAAGACGTGCCTGTGCGGCGCGTCCGTTGGGACCGCAGCTCCGGGGTGATTTTCATCGGTCGCATGCACGGGTTCTCAGCGCTCCCCGCTCTCTGTAGCATGCGGACGGCCGACTACTCGTCCCCATCAACGCTCATGCGGTGTATGCTAGCACGTTCCGCGCCGGCGAAAAACCCTCAACACTGGTTTTATACGTTCGAAATTTCTCGCTATTACAGCCCTGCTCTAGGAGCAAAATACCTGAAAGCACTCTATCGAACGAAAGAAGGTTGCTATGCGCACGATTGGAATGAGCGACTACACCGTTGGCGAGGATTGCTTTGACGAGCTGCCCGCCGCACTGGCGGAGTACGGCGCGACAAAGGTCGCCATCATCGGCGGCAAGCGAGCCCTGGCCGCAGCACTTCCCGGTATCGAAGCTGCGCTGGCGGGTACCGACGTCGAAATTCTGGAGACGCGCGTCTACGGCACCAACAGTACGCGCGCAAATATCGCCAAGGTCGTAAACTCCCCTGCCTGCCAGGAAGCTGACGTGCTTATCGCATGCGGCGGCGGCAAGGCGCTCGACACCGTGAAGACCGCAGCTATCGAGCTCAAGAAGATCGTCTTTACGGTCCCGACGATCTGTTCCAACTGCTCCGCCGCGACCGCCATTGCTGTCGTGTACAACGACGACGGCTCGCTCGAGGGCTATTCGTACCCCAACCGACCGGCGCACATCTTCATCAACCCCAAGATCATCGCCGAGGCACCGGCAGAGTATTTCTGGGCCGGCGTAGGCGATGCCCTGTCTAAGCAGCCCGAGGTCGAGTACGCCACGAGCGCCGGTAATTTGGAGCACACCGCCGGTCTTGGCCTGGCGCTTGCCCACACCTGCTCCGAGCCGCTGTTTACCTATGGCGTCCAGGGTCTTGAGGACGTGCGCCAGGACCTGTCGAGCGAGGCCGTCAAGCAAATCGCACTCGATATCGTGGTCAATACGGGCTATGTCTCGAACCTGACCAACCAAAACGATTACTACTACAACTCGAGCGTGGCACACGCGTTCTACAACGCCACCTGCAGCATTCCGCGTGAGGGCACCTACCTGCACGGCGAGGTCGTGAGCCTGGGCGTGCTCGTGTTGTTCGCCTACACGGGCGACACCGAGAACCTTAAGCGCTACGCTGCCTTTAACAAGCAGATGGGGCTGCCCGTGACGCTTGAGCAGGTCGGGCTTTCCGAGTCCGATATCCCGGCCCTGTGCGAGTACGCGCACGCCACCAACGAGTGGAAGCAGGGAAACCCTGAGCCCTTCACCGACGAGAAGTTCGCCGCCGCCATCAAGGCCGCCAACGCCTACGGCCACACGCTCTAGGCCTAACCCAAAACCACCACAAAGGGGACAAGCACCTTTGTGGTGGTTTTTTATTGCTCCAACATTCAGTTCGCACTCGAACCCGATTCTATACGAGAAAAGGTCCGGGTACGTTTTTTGTTTATCGGTAATTCTGCGGAAGGACCACTCGGAACGGTAAACAGAAACGAACAGAGGCAGAGTACCATCGTGGTGATGGTATCCTGCCTTTTGTTTTGCGGAACCAAGGTCGCTTTATGCGAACTTGATCGCCACTTATATGGCGCATTGATGGCAATTGCTGCGTACGTGCGTACCGGGAGCCTGTACACCTCTGGCAAGGCGTAACACGCTAGACTTTGTTCCAAAGTCCGTGTGCTAAGGGGGCAGGGCCCTTAGAATTCCTGTGGAGTGTACGCACGTACGCAGGAAAACAGCAAATTACGCTATATCAGGGCGTTCTTTCATTGGTGAGTATGGTATACACGGCTTAGTTC
>UROJ01000176.1 GCA_900549335.1 uncultured Collinsella sp. | reverse complement strand
GAGCATATAACGAGCGACAAGCTTTAACGGGTAGGGATAATCGCTCAGCAGCGCGGCGTTATCCTCCGAAGCCAGGCACATCGCCAACTCGTTCTCGCCTTGGCTCAGCAGCTTCCACTCCTGTTTGCGCGCAAAGCCGTGGCGAGCGAGCTTTACATGATGCCCGGCGAACGTCATGGCGCTGTTGTCGCGCAAGCCTCCGCAAATCGGGAAGCAAATCGGCGCCTGGCCGGACCACACGGCGGGATCGCCCTGCCACAGATACTCGCGACCTCCAGCCTCGATCGAGGTAAACGAACCGCCAACCGTGGACACCTTAACAGAAATCAAATCGTTGGAGAGAGCGTATTCCATTGCCCATCCTTTCGAACAACTGCTTTTTGCTCGCAAGTACCCGTCTCGGCCCTGACCAAAGGACAAACCCGCACGCTCATCGATGTGTCCGGTATCCCAGCCATGCAACGGGGCACCATACAGACATTGATGCAATTACAGCTGAAAGGCCTTCTTATGCGAACCATCATCCTCTACGCCTCGCGCCATCACAGCAATACGAAAAAGCTCGTGGACGCTATCGTCGAGGCACACCCCGAAATCGATACCCTCGACGTCAAGACGCTCGGCAAAAACGAGTATCCCGACCTGCACGAATATCATCTGATCGGTGTCGCCACGGGCATCTATTACTCCGTGATCGACAAGGACATGGCACGTGTGCTCACTAACGTGCTGCAGCCGCAGGACAAGGTGTTTGGTCTTATGACCTACGGTGGCAAAAACAAGTGGTACGGCAAGGATATCGATGGCATCTGCCGCATGAGGCAAGCCATCTTTATGGGTGTCTACGGCTGCCCCGGCTTTGACACGTGGGGGCCGTTCAAACTCACTGGCGGTGTCCAAAAGGGACACCCGACCGCTGAGGAAATTAAGGGCGCCGTCGACTTCTTCGACAAGATCGAAGACGAGTATGGCGACATCATCGTCGAAGAGTACGCCAAGCGCGAGAAACGTCTAGCCTACGAAAAGGAGCATCCTGCGGGAGGTCTTGTGGCCGGCGTTAAGCGCACGGCAAAGAAGATCGCTAACAAGCTGTAACTGTTAAGGTGCTTTTGAGCGTTTAACCCATACGGCGGGTCCGAGCAGATTCGGGCCCGCCATCTTTTTCTATCGTTACTCGGTAAAGGCGTTGCCGACGCTCTGGCCGCCAACATAGGTCTCGACGAGGGTGAGCTCATGGTCGAACACGACAAAGTCGGCATCGCGACCCGGCATGATGCTGCCGCACTTATCCTCGATGTGCGCAGAGCGAGCCGGCACCTCGGTTGCCATGCGAATGGCAATATCGGCGCTGGCGATGCCCCAGTCGACGATGTTCTTGACGCCCTGGGCAAGCGTGAGCACCGAGCCGGCAATGCTCTTGCCGTCGGCGAGCCAGCACAGGTTGTCCTTCATGATGACATCCATGCCACCGCTGGTGTACTTGCCCTCGGGCATGCCGCCACAACCCAGGCAATCGGTGATCAGCACCGTATGCTGCCAGCCCTTTGCCTGCAGCAGCGCCTTGATAGCAGCAGGATTCACATGCTTGCCATCGCAAATGATCTCGGCATAGGTGTTGGGCGTGGTCATAGCAGCGCCCACAACACCGGGCTCGCGATGGTGCAGACCGCGCTGGCCGTTGTAGGTATGCGTAAAGCAGCTGGCGCCAGCATTGATGGCGGCGGCGCACTCATCATAGGTGGCATCGGAGTGGCCGATGCAGGTCACGACACCCTTGGCGCTCAGAGCAGCCGCATAAGCAGCAGCACCGTCGCGCTCGGCCGCCATGGCGCTCTTGACGATGCGACCACCCGCAGCCTCCTGCCACTGATCAAAGATCTCCTCGGAGGGATCGATAAGATAAGCGGGGTTCTGCGCGCCCACGTGCTTCATGGTAAAGAAGGGGCCCTCCAGGTAGATGCCCTGAATGCGAGCACCGCAGAAGTCGGGGCCGCGACCCTCGTCCGCCTGAGCGATGGCGGCGCAGGCGTCCTTGATCTGCTCGACGCCATCGGTGAACGTCGTGGGCAGCCAGCTGGTGGTACCGCGACGGGCGAGCTCGGTCGAGCTGATATCGATGCCCTCGGGATCATTATCGGTAGTTGAGTGGTTGTAGAAGCCATGGATGTGAGTATCGACCATACCCGGTGCGATCCACGACCCCGTGTAGTCCTTAATCTCGCAAGAGGGCTCGTCGGCCTGCCAGGCGCCAAAGACGCCATCCTCGACCATAAGATAGCCGCCCAGTTGCGGGCCTGCCGGCAAGAAGAACTTGTCAGCCTTAATTGCGTACGTGCTCATATGCACTCCTTGCTTTAAAGCAGTTGACTGTGGTGATGCTATACCCAGCTCAGGTAAAACAAAAAGCGCCCGCCCGCCGTTATGAGCGGACGGGCGCCCTTACAGAGGGACGCGATTAAGCGGTGAAGGGGTGAATCGTCACGCCCTTGACCACGCGGTTGACCGTGCCGGTGGGGCTCGGCGTATCGGGCGTGTTGCCCACGCGCACGGAGTTGAGCAGGCTGATGGCCTGGGCAAACATCACGAACGGCAGAGCGAGGTAGCCCTCGGGAAGCGCTTCGTAGCCCTTAAAGGTGAAGGACTCACCCTCATAGACGGTAGCACCTTCCTGCTGAACGGCGACGGTGTGCTGAGCGATCTCGTCGCCGCCGATCTCGTTGAGGATGTCGATATCGTACTGACGGGTGTAGGCGTCGTTGTTGACGAACACGAAGACGAGTGTCTTATCGTCGACGAAGGACTTGGGTCCGTGACGATAGCCCATGGAGGTGTCGTAGGAAGTAGCGACCAGACCGTGAGCGAGCTCGAGGATCTTGAGCTGGCTCTCCTGGGCAAGGCCACCAAAGGAGCCGGAACCCAAGTAGGTCACGCGGTTGAAGTCGCCAGCCAGGTAATCGGCGATCTCAGACTCACGAGAGATGACCTCCTCGCCCATCTTGGCAACCGTCTCGACCCACTCGGCCTTCTGCTCGTCAGAGGCAGTGTCGAAAATAAGGGTGGAGAGCAGGGTCATGCAGGAATAAGAGCCAGTCATGGCGAAGCCCTTGTCGTTGGCGCGCGGAATGAGCAGCGTCAGCGCATTGGGATCATCGGCAGACTCGACGGCGAGCTTGCCCTCGGGAGCGCAGGTGATGTTGAGGAACTTGACGTTGTGGACGAGCTCCTTGGCAACGGCAACGGCGGCAAGGCTCTCGGGGCTGTTGCCAGAACGGGCAAAGGAAACCACGAGCGTGGGATCCTCGGCGCGCAGGAAGTCGCGCGGGGCGCTCACGATGTCGGTCGTGGCGATGGGCTTAAAGTCGTAGAGATCAGTGTTGCCAGCGTGACGCAGGTACGGGGCGCAGGTATCGCCAACGTAGTCGGACGTACCGGCACCGGTGAAGACAACGGACAGACGACCCTCGCCCATAGCGCGAGCCTCGGCCAGGAAGGCCTCGATGGCCTCCTTGTTCTCGCGATAGATGTTGAGCGTATCACGCCAAAGCTCGGGCTGCTGAGCAATCTCGGCCGTGGTGATCTGGGCGCCGAGCTCGGTGAGCTCCTCGACACTCTTCTCGAACATTTCTAATACCTCTTTCTTTACTAAAT
>UROJ01000175.1 GCA_900549335.1 uncultured Collinsella sp. | reverse complement strand
TCTGGTAGGGATACTTGTCGAGCACCTGACTGATAGACAGGCGCGCTGCCACATCCTGCACGCGGGTCGAGATCTCTGCCGAGTTTGTGCGGGCGATGGTGAGCGGCAGGGCGATGTTCTCGCGCGCCGTAAGGGTATCGAGCAGGTTAGAGTCCTGGAAGATAAAGCCGAGCTCTTCGCGGCGGAACTGCGAAAGCTTAGCCTGCTTCATGCGTGTTACGTCCTGGCCGTTGATGCGGATGGTGCCGCTCGTGGCGCTATCGATGGTCGACACGCAGTTGAGCAACGTCGACTTGCCCGAGCCCGAAGCGCCCATGATGCCAACAAATTCACCGCGGTTAACCGTAAAGCTGACGTCGTTGAGCGCGCGGGTCACGTTGCCCAGCGCTCCATATACCTTTTCGAGATGCGCGACCTCCAGTACCGGGGTCGCCATGTGCGTGGTTTGCATACCGAGTCCTTTCTTGCGATTAGTCTACGGCATCTATAGTCGCAAGAAGACGAGTCGGTTACCATCGATATGGCTTACGCTTGCCTTACCGTTGTGTAAGGTACGGGTAGCTACCCTGCCGCGTGTTGATGTTGAGAGAGGACTCCTGTTGAAGACTGTTCATGTTGCCGCTGGGATCATTCGCAAGGAAGGATCTGACGAGCTGCTTGCCGTGCAGCGCGGCTACGGCGACATGCAGGGACTTTGGGAGTTTCCCGGCGGCAAGCTCATGCGCGGCGAGACACCCGAGGACGCCGTGCGACGCGAACTTATGGAAGAGCTGCAGGTAAAAGTCACCAACCTGCGCGATTTCTATACCGTTGAGTATGACTACCCCGATTTTCATCTCTCCATGGAGTGCTACTACTGCTCGCTCGCCGATGAATCCGATGAGCCCCAGAAGCACGACCGCCAGCTCGATATCCGCTGGGTTCCACGCACCTCACTTGCCACGGTGGAATGGATGCCCGCTGACAAGGGGCTCATTGATGCCCTGATTGAGCTGAAGGAAGACCGGCTCGAGACAAGCTCCGCCGATGACGCCGTGCCCAACACAGCCGACAAACCCGCCACCAAACCCAAGCGCGCACCTAAGCGCCGCAGCAAGAAGCGTCCCAAGCCCGGCCTGCTCGACGGCATCGATACCTCGGACCTCTCCGCTGACGAGCGCGAACTGGTCCGCCGTCGCGCCGCCATCAAAAAGTCCATGAAGGGCAACAAGCGCGCCAACACCAAGCCCGAGCTGCTCGTACGTCAGCGCCTACGGGCCGCGGGCCTTACGGGCTATCGTTTGGAATGGAAGGTACCCGGCAAGCCCGACATCGCCTTTCCCGGGCGCAAGATCGCCATCTTCGTCAACGGCTGCTTTTGGCACCGCTGCCCCAAGTGCAACCCTAGCCAGCCCAAGCGCAACGTTGAGTTTTGGGAGGCAAAGTTCCGTCGCAACGTCGAGCGCGACCGCGCTGCCGTGGCGGCACTCACTCAAATGGGCTGGACACCCATAACCATCTGGGAATGCGAGCTCAAAAAAGACCGCATCGACGCCACGATGGAAAAGGTCATCGAGCAGGTGCGGGCCGCAGGGCCGCAGCGCTAGGAACGAGCCATCCACACGCCCCACACAAGCGAGCCACATCCGCGCCACAAACCTTAGAAAGCCCTTAAGCTCAAAACCTTTCAAGAGTGTCACTCGATAGCTCTGGCCTGCGGTTTCATCGTAACGCCAAACCTCATTAAGCCTTTCTTTAGCGCTTCTTTGCGACGGCCGCGGCATAATACTGCCAACGCACGGAACCTAGCAGCACACCCCGTGCGCAACCTTTTGGTGGACATCGAGGAGGCCGCACAAGCATGCATTCTTCCAATGACGCAGCACAGCAGCCATCCCTAAAACATGCAGACCTTTTCTCCTTCCCCCCGACACAGAGAGACGGCCTCCTCGACTCCCCCACCACAAAAGCCAAACGCTCAACCGACCAGAGCCACAACTTGCGAGCATCGTTCGAAAGGCTCCAAGCATCCCTAGACAAGGCGTTCCCCGAACAGGCAAGAGCAATCTAAGCCCATCGCGCTTTATACTGATGCCATGCGAAACATGGATCACATAGAATTGCACCGCGGAGGACGCGAAGAAGCGTTTCCCGAGACCGCCGAAGACTGGCCCTATATTGCCGAACGCGCAGAATTCGCTCGCTATCCGGGCAATTCCGTCCCCTGGCACTGGCATTCCGAAGTTGAGCTTTTCTACATGGAGCAGGGAGCGATTGACTATCGAACGCGCGCGGCTCATGAGCACGTACGCTTTGAGGAAGGGTCCGCCGGCTTTATCAACGGCGGCGTTTTGCACAGCACGCTGCAATCACCCAATTCGGCGCCAGCCATTCAAATGCTGCATATCTTTCAGCCGTCGATGCTCGGCGATCCCGCGGGACGTCTCCAAAAGCGCTACATCAACCCATTGCTTCAATGTCGAGGCGTCGATGTGCTCAAATGGTCGCCCACCAACCCCGACGATATGCCCTTTATCGATTTGCTAAAGAGTTCCTTTAACCACGACCTTCAACGGCCGCAGAACGAGATGGCGCTTCGGAATAGCTTGTCAGAGCTCTGGATTCAGATTTACGCCAAGGCCGAACCGCTCTTTTCCTCCGACAACGCCTCTTGGATGACCAACCGCGACGTACAGTTCAAGGCAATCCTGGACTATATCCGCGCAAACTATGCAGCCACTATAGATGTGCCCCAGATGGCATCTGCAGCCGGCGTAAGCGAAAGAGAGTGTTACCGCATTATCGAAGCTTGCGCAGGAACGACCCCGGCGGCATATCTGCGCGCATACCGCGTAAACCGTGCTTGCGAACTTTTGGCACACACCACGCGAACGGTCCAGACAGTCGCGCGCCAATGCGGCTTTATAACAGCAAGCCATCTTGGCCAGGTATTTAAAGAACAAATGGGGTGCACTCCTTCGAGCTATCGAGCAGCGAGGCAGAATCTCGATAGCACCAGGCAGAAATCCCGCTAGCCCTTCTTCTGTCACTGCATCAAACTTGCAGGCAAACAACAGGGAGGAGCAATCATATGAAGCACTTTGACCATATCGCATTTGACGCTGATGGGACATTGGCAGATACAGAAGAAAGCGTTCTGTCATCACTTGGCCAGATTGTCCAAGAAGAAACCGGCAAAACGCTCCCCCGACACGAGCTTGAATTTGCCCTCGGCATACCCGGCAAGAACGCCCTTGAGAAACTTGGGATCTACTCACAGGCAACGCTGGATCGCTGGTGCCAAGTTGCCGCCAGCTTTAAAAGCACCATCAGCGTGTTTCCCGGCTTGCACGAAGTTATCGCAACACTCTCCGACAACGGCTGCAAACTTGGCATCGTCTCCTCACGTGCGCGCGACGAATACGCAAAAGAAATTGCACCCCTTGGCTTCGATAAGTATTTTGAGCACATCATCCTTGTCGAAGACACAACCGAACATAAACCCGCACCCGCTCCCATGCTCGAATATCTCCGGCGTACGGGCGCGAATCCTGGCAACGTCGTCTACGTTGGCGACACCGTCTACGACGAACAATGCGCAACTTCGGCAGGGGTCAGTTTTGCCAGAGCGGCATGGGGATCACACCAAGATATCCCAAACGCCACCTACAACCTCAAAACCCCCAACGACCTACTAA
>UROJ01000174.1 GCA_900549335.1 uncultured Collinsella sp. | reverse complement strand
CTACTCAATCTCGGGTGTTCTTGGCGGCGTAAGCGAGCCGGCGCTGTACGGTTGCGGCTTTAAATATGGCAGGTGCCTGACGTGCATGGCCATTGGCGGCGCCGTCGGAGGCCTTGTTGCAGCCGTGGGCCACGTTACGGCCTATACCATCGGCATGACGAATGTCCTCATGGTCATTGGCTTTGCCACGGGCGGCATCTCGAACCTGCTGTGGTGCTGCGCTGCCGGCGGTGTGGCATTTGCGGTGTCTGCGGCGCTGAGCTGCTGCTTTGGCGTGGTGCCGGCGAAGGGACAGACGATGGGGGACGGAGCCGATTCACCCGAAACCTCGAAGAGCGTGGCCGAAGTAAGCGCGTAAACCTGTGCGACACAAGGACGATTCCTTTGCCATGCTCCAAGGCCGTGGCCCGTGTGGGTCGCGGCCTTTTTGTATCTGAAGGACAAAGTGGCTACACTACAATCCGTTTGAGCAATAGATATATATAGGCAGTACCGTGGGGGCTGATGAAGATGGTCGAGTGGATCGTTCGTCGTGCGCAGGGCGACCGTGCGCGCGTGGGCACGTTGACGGGCATGGTGTGTATTCTCGCTAATGTTGCGCTTTGTGCTGCGAAGGGCGCAATTGGTGTGCTGTCGGGATCGGTTTCGATTGTGGCGGATGCCATGAACAACCTGTCCGATGCCAGCTCGAATATCGTGAGCGTGCTGGGCTTTAAGCTGGCGAGCAAGCCGGCGGACCCCGAGCATCCTTACGGACATGGCCGCTACGAGTATCTCTCGGGTCTGGTCGTGGCGGCGCTCGTGCTGCTGATCGGCGTTGAGCTGGTGAAGTCCTCGGTTGAGCGCATCATCCACCCCGAACCTGTCGAGTTCTCGCTTGCCCTGGTGGCAGTTCTAGTGCTTTCGATGGTCGTAAAGCTCTGGATGGCGGCCCTCAACCAAAAGCTCGGCGATCGCATTGAGTCCGAGACGCTGCATGCGACCGCGCAGGATTCCAAGAACGATGTCCTTGCTACGGGTGCCGTGCTGGCATGTGCGATTGTTTCGCAGGTGACGCACATCAATCTTGACGCATGGGTTGGCTTTGCCGTTGGCGCCTATATTGGCTGGAGCGGCCTTGAACTTATTCAAGATACGGTGAGCCCGCTTTTGGGCCAGTCACCCGATCCTAAGCTGGTCAAGCACATTCGAGACAAGATCATGAGCTATCCCGGCGTTTTGGGCGTTCACGATTTGATGGTTCACGACTACGGCCCGGGCAGGAAGTTTGCAAGTGCGCACGCCGAGATGGCGGCCGAGGCCAGCCCGCTGGAAAGCCACGACACGCTCGATAACATCGAGCAGTCGTTTAGGAACGAAGACGGCATGATTGTCACGCTTCACTACGACCCCATCGTGACCGACGATCCAAAGGTGGCGAGCATGCGCTTGCGCATCAACGCTATGGCTCAAGAGATCGATAGCCGCCTTTCGATTCATGATTTGCGCTGCGTGCCGGGCCCCACGCACACCAACGTGATTTTTGACTGCGTGCGTCCCTCGGATCTGCAGATGAGTGCCGAAGACTTAAAGCACGCGCTGGCACAACGGGTCGAATCGGAATATCCCAAGTCGATTGCCAAGATTACGATCGACGAAGACTACGTAGGGCATACCCACGAGTAAGGCTGTGCCGGCAAAGCAGGTTATGCAGAAGGGGAGAGCATGAAGAAGCTGTATCTACTCCGCCACGGTCAGACGGAGTTCAACGTCAAAAAGCTGGTCCAGGGCCGCTGCGATTCGCCGCTGACCGATCTGGGCCGTCAGCAAGCCGGGATGGCAGCCGCATGGCTTAAGGGCCACGGCGTCGTCCCCGACAAAGTGGTCTCTTCGCCCTTAGGCCGAGCCATGGACACAGCTCAGCTCGTCGCATGCGAGCTCCTCGGCCCGGACGCAGCAGCCGAGCCCTGCGAAGGCATTATCGAGCGCTGCTACGGCTCCTTCGAAGAAGGCCCGCACGGCGCGCTGCCCACCGACGTCTGGGATCCGGGCGAGGACCTGGTCCCCTTCGGAGGAGAAGGAAGCCAGGCGCTGCAAGAACGTATGGTGGATGCGCTTACCAATATCATGGGCTCCGAGGGCATCGAAACCCTTCTAGCAGTAAGCCACGGCAGCGCCAGCCGCCAATTTATCAAGGCCGCAGCCCCAGAGGGCTTCGAGCTCCCAACAAAACTCCCCAACTGCGCCATCATGATCTTCGATTTCGATGAGGCAAAGCCACAAGCAGAAGGTGAACCGTCCCAATGCAAGTTCACCCTCCAGCAAATAGTGGACCCCCAACAAAGTCATTAGCCTGAACGAGCAGAGTTAAGCAGACATCAACGTGTCGTCTCCCGAGCTTGGCAGAGGGGCGGCGAAATATATTAAGTTTGTCGCGAGTTCCGCACGCAAAGGAAAGCACTTAATGTGCTTTCCGTCTTGCGCAGGACTGTAGAGCAGCAAACTTAATATATTTCGCCGCCCCTCTGCCAAGCCCAGGCGACTCCACGCACTTTACCTGCGTAAACAATGTGAGTGAAATATGAATCTCGATGGATACGCCCGCAGCCGTGTATACTAAACAGCTGTGTGAAACCAGGGGAGTATTCTGGCTGGACAAAATGCCTGCTTAATAGGGTTGTCAGGTAGTCCGGACGCAATACAAGGCTGGGGAGCACGTCGTGTAAGTAGTGGTCCTCTAGGGGCGTACGCTCGGTGGTGTACGCATTGTCCCAAGACCACGCGAGAGTTGGGATCATATCTTGATCAGCATGATTCTCGGCCGCAAGATTGGCATGACCCAGGTTTGGGACGAGGACGACAACGTCGTTCCCGTCACGGTCATCCAGGCTGGCCCCTGCGCTGTCTCGCAGGTTAAAACTCAGGCAACCGACGGCTATGACGCCGTCCAGATCGGTTTCGGCGACATCAAGGCCAAGAACGTGAACAAGCCCATGGCTGGTCACTTCGCTAAGGCTGGCGTCGAGCCTGTCCGTTTCCTTCGTGAGGTCCGCGTCGAGAACGGCGAGGAGCACAAGGTCGGCGAGGTCGTCACCGTCGCTGATTTCGCTGATGTCGAGAAGGTCGACGTCATCGGTACCTCCAAGGGTAAGGGCTTCCAGGGTCGCATCAAGCGCTGGGGTCAGCGCCGCGGTCCTATGACGCATGGTTCTCACTTCCAGCGTCACCCCGGTTCTATCGGTCAGTGCGCCTATCCTGCGCGCGTCCTCAAGGGCGTCAAGATGGCCGGTCACATGGGTAACGAGCGCGTTACCGTCAAGAACCTTTCCGTTGTCCGCATCGATGCCGAGCAGAACCTCATCTTGGTCAAGGGCGCTGTCCCGGGTGCCAAGAATGGTCTCGTCGCCATCCGTATGGCCTAAGGGCCCAGCCCATTTAGCCCAGCGTCATACCAAGGAGAACACTTAAATGGCAAAGTTTGAAGTAAAGAACAGCGAGGGCAAGAAGGTCGCCGAGGCCGAGCTCGCCGCTGAGGTGTACGGCATCGAGCCGAACATCCACGTTATGCACCACATCGTCAAGTGCCAGATGGCCTCTTGGCGTCAGGGCACCCAGTCTGCTAAGGGTCGCTCTGAGGTTTCCGGTGGCGGCAAGAAGCCTTGGCGTCAGAAGGGCACCGGCCGTGCCCGCCAGGGTTCCATCCGTGCTGCCCAGTGGCGTCACGGTGGCGTTGTCTTCGCCCCCAAG
>UROJ01000173.1 GCA_900549335.1 uncultured Collinsella sp. | reverse complement strand
ACATGATTAGACGCTCGTTTGAGACCGAGGAGGCCAGGGTCAGCAGGGTAAAGAGTGGGGACGCGGCATCGAGGCCAAACTCTGTCTGCCGCACGGAGCCAAACGGCCTCTCCCCGTTCCAAACATGCCTGACAATGCGATCGCCCTTACGTCCGCAGCTTCCCTGCGCCAAAACGTGCAACGGGATGCCCAGAAAATGCGTGACGAGCGGATGCTCGCAAAGGCGCTCCTTGCGCGGATCGTCCGCAGACTCGGGCAGGTCCGGCATTATCGCCAAGACCTGTGGAGGTATCCGGTGATACCGAAAGGCAGATATGTCGCACAGCATGTCGTCCATAGAGGCTACGTACCCACTGCGCCGTTTGTGAACCCGCTCGGACGGCAAACGCGCTGGCTCGGCCTGCGAACGGTAAATACTGCTGCGCGCACACCGCGGATCTCTTAGGAGGCTTACAATCGGTTTGGAAAGCAGACTGATTGTGAGGTTGCATATGGTTGACAAGGACTTTGCCTGGCGGCTTGCGCAGGAGCTTGTGCGGATCGACAGCTCAGACCCGGGTGCGTATGAGGACGAGATTGAGCGCTATATCAAAGCGTTGGTTGAGGAACGGTTGGCGCAGCTGAGTCATCCGGTACTCGATGCCGTGCAGATTGCAGAGCACGAAGTACTCCCCGGACGCCGCAATCTAATGGTCACCGTGCCGGGCCAAAGCGACGAGCCACGGCTCGTCTACATCTGCCACATGGATACCGTCACCTTGGGCGACGGCTGGGACGCGGACATTTCGCCGCTCGGGGCGGTCGTGTGCAACGACAAACTCTATGGCCGCGGTGCCTGCGATATGAAGGGTGGCCTGGCCTGCGCCATTGCCGCACTGGTCCATACGCTCGAGTGCGTGGCGGCGGATGGCGCGCTGCCCCGCCGCGGCTTTTCGCTCATCTGCTCGGTCGACGAGGAAGATTTTATGCGCGGCTCAGAGACCGCGATCGATGCTGGCTGGGTCGGCTCGCGTGAATGGGTGCTGGACACCGAGCCCACCGACGGACAAATCCAGGTGGCACACAAGGGGCGTACGTGGTTCGAGATTGAAATGGCTGGCGTGACGGCGCATGCGAGCCAGCCCTGGAAGGGCGCGGATGCCGTCGCCGCCATGGCCGAGGCCGTCTGCGCGCTGCGCCATGCGTTCGCGGCGCTGCCCGTGCATGATGAGCTGGGACCATCGACCATCACGTTTGGACAGATCGAAGGTGGCTACCGTCCCTATGTCGTGCCCGACCGCGCCAAAGTCTGGGTCGACATGCGTCTGACCCCGCCGACCGATACGGCCGCCGAGACGCGCATGGTAGAGCAGGCCATCGCCGTCGCCGAAGCCGCCGTTCCCGGTTGCCATGGCAGCTACACCGTGACGGGCGACCGCCCCGCCATCGAGCGCGACCCGAATTCTCCCCTTCTAGCAGCGCTCAAGCGTGCCGCCGATGACGTGACGGACGTGGACACGACCGTCGGCTTCTTTACCGGCTACACCGACACCGCCGTCATTGCCGGCAAGACAGGTAACCGCAATTGCATGAGCTACGGTCCCGGGTCGCTCGCGCTCGCGCACAAGCCCAACGAATATGTGCCCCATGCCGATATCGTTCGTTGTCAGCAGGTGCTAATCGCGCTCGCCGATAACGTGCTCTGGGACGTGAGCGGCCAAGTTGGGGCATAATAGGCCGCGAACAAACCGACTCGTGCGTTAGGACCGCCCATGAAAGCACTTCCGTTTCCCTGCATCCGCCCAGCTCAGGACCGCGTGCTCGAGGCGCTGCCTGCAATGGGCAGCATCCTGAGCGGCAACGATGCTCTGCGCGGAGCCCTTGCCGATGGCCTGATGCTCAAGGACCCGGGTGTGGCGTATTACGTGTACGAATGCTCGGGCGAGCCGGGACGCGTGACGGGTGTCGTGGCGATCTGCCCGACGAGTGTACTTGCGGGCGACAAGGGCGATGCCAGCGCTGACGTGGCCGCCGCCGCGCGCGCGATCGCCGAGCTCAAGGTGCAGCCGCGCCCCGTGTCGCTCGCCTACGAGGCCTCGCCCGTCATGGATATCATCCTGGGCGCCGCCAAAGAGGGCGCGTCTCTCTACGCCGTCACCGACCCCGCGGGCATTACGCACCGCGCGTGGGAGGTCAAGCGCGAGGACGCCGTCGGGGCCATCCGCGCTATGCTCGACCAAGCACCGGAGCCGGCACTGGCCGACGACCCCGCCTACGCCGCCGCTCTGACCGGGGCGTCGCAGCTGCTGGCCGATGAGACCCGTGCCGCCGGAACGTACACCGGCAAGGAGCCGTTCAACTTTACCGTTGCCGTGCTCTTCCCCGCCGCGCAGGTCAGCGGCGCCGCGCCGCAGGTTCCGACAGGTCTGCTCACGCACCAGGTCGCGCGGTTCTAGCAAGACCAGACCGCCCAACACAAAAATCGACAGTTCAACAAACAGGGGGCGGGGATGCAGCAGGTACATGCATCTCTGCCCCTTTTGCGTCGAGTAGTTATGCCGGCGACTCGTGCCGCCGTGCTCGCGTTATCCGCGCTGCGGACCTGCAGTAGCCACAAGCGGTTCAAGCCCCAGCTCGCGCGCGTAATCCTCCTGCGTAAAAATCTCAATCAGCTCAAACGTACCGGCCTCGTCGTCAAACGCAAACTGCAGCACTGAGCAGTTGCCCGGCACGCGTTCGCGCTCGTCGGCCGCCGCGCCCCGCACGTGGTCCAAAAACTCCTTGATAGCCGAGCCGTGGCTCACCGCGAGCACGCACTCGTGGTCCGGACGTCGCATAAGATCGGTTATCGTCGCCGCCATGCGCTCGCGCACCTGCATCTGGCCCTCGCCGCCAAACTGACGATAGAAATCTCGCCACGGGCGCTCGGGCATAAGCATCACGCGCTCGGCCTCAAAGTCGCCAAAGAACCACTCACGCAGGCCGTCCAGGCGCTCATACACCAAGCCCGGCCACAGGTTGGCGATAGTCTGCTCGGTGCGATGAAGTGTGGAGGTGTAGGCATGATCGGGCTCAATGCCGCGCGCACGCAAGAACATGCCGGCACGCGCCGCCTGGTCGCATCCCAGCTGCGTGAGCGGCGAGTCACTCCAACCCTGAATAATGCGCTTAAGGTTGAATATCGTCTGTCCATGACGGACCAGATACAGATCTTTATTCATAGGGGTCCTTTCGTTCGTTACCAACCCAAGAGCGAAAACGCCCCGTCGCAATAGCCAAAATGAAGCACGGCACCGTTGTCGGGTAGCTCTCCCCCGCCAGTCACATACTCAAGAAACTCCTGGCAGGCTGAGCCGTGGGAAACCGCCAGCACGCAGTCGTGCTGCGGCCTGGCCATGATGCGGGACAGCGCCGCGACCATGCACGACTGAAGCTGCACTTCCGACTCGCCGCCAAACGCGACCGGATAATCACCCCAGGGCTGCGGCGGCATCTCGCGATTTGATGTGCCCTCCAGCGAGCCAAAATGCCACTCACGCAGGTCATCGACCAGCTCAATGGAACGGCCCTCGCCAACGATAAGCTCGGCCGTATGCCGCGCCCGGCCCAACGGCGAGGAATACACATGATCAAAGGCCACGCCACGCGCCGCAAACGCCGTACGCGCCGTCAGCGCCTGCTCGCGCCCGCGCGTCGTAAGCGGCGAATCGTGCCAGCCCTGCAAAATGCTCTGCACATTGAGCTCAGTCTGCCCATGCCGCACC